>JANXUO010000516.1 GCA_025356245.1 Hymenobacter sp. | reverse complement strand
TCAAAACAACAACTTCTGCCCACGGGCCACTCTTTTCTTTTCAGCTTTGTCGAAAGGAAACGGCAATTTGCTACCGCGGGTAATACTGGTTCATCAGCGCCACCGCCTTGTCGGCCCGCGACTTGTCGTTCACGAGTGCCCGTGCGGGTCGCCGTCGAAGCAAATTTCCCTTCCTACTCCGTTAATCCTGGTCGGGGCGTCGTGGCGGAATTTCGCCGCTCCGGACCTTCGCCGCAAATACGTCCACCGCCCGGTCGTAGGCCGCTTGGGTACGATAGACTGGGTGCGAAAAACCGGGCTTGGTTTTGGCCGGAACGTCGCCCCCGGCCCGTTGCCAGCCAAGCTGGCCAGTAGCAAAATCTTTTCTCACCCTTTATTTTCGTAAATATCAATCAGGTCGTTCACTTCATTGAGTTCGTCTTCAAGAACTGAGCCCTCGAATAGCCTCATTGCTGCAAAACACGAGTTGTCCATGCCTGTTTTGATGTCTTGAGTCATGGGAAGCCCATTTTTGGCATTGTGAAGGGCTTTGTCGAGGGTTGCCGAGATGGATTTGATTATCCCATCTGGTGCTTGGCCTCCTTCAACCATATTGAACAAGATGTCACGGAATTGTGCGGAAAGCGGCTCTAAAAGAGAAATAAGTTGCGTGTTTTTCATGAATAGCATATTGGCGTTGTATCAGGCTGCTTCTGGACGTTTGCCGTTACGCGGTGTCCCAAACCCCGACGGGGTTCCGTAGCAAAGCCGGGGGTTGGCGAAGCCCACTCTACCCTACTAAACTTTCGGGCATAAAAACGGGGCAGTCCGACCTTTGGGGTTCCTACACCCCATTTGTCGTTCCGCCCCGTGAAGCAACGCCTCATCGCCAAAATTACGACGCTTTTGCGCTGCGTCCAGTTAGTACCCCATCTGTCCCGGCAAAAATTTGTCAGTCAATTTGTTGTCGCCTTGCTTAAAAGCCGTAACGTGCAGTTTTGCGAGGTGGCCCAGCACCTGAACGATGCCGTAAAACTGGCCTCGAATGAGACGCGCATTCAGGATTTCTTCCGCCAGGCAGACCTGAATTACCTCGTGCTGGCGCAGTTGCTCGTGACGTTGCTGCCGGCCACGGGCAAGCTACGCCTGTGCCTGGACCGCACGGAGTGGGATGTTGGCCGCTGCCAAGTCAACATCCTGCTCGTGACCGTGGGCCGGGGCGCGTTTCAAGTGCCGCTCTACTGGGAACTGCTCGACAACCGCAGCGGCAACTCCAGCGCGGCCGACCGCATCGCCCTCTTGCAAGCCTGCGTGCAGGTGCTCGGCCGGCAGCGCATTGGACTGGTCGTGGGCGACCGCGAATTTGTGGGCCACGCCTGTTTCAACTGGTTGTGGGCCAACACTTTACCTTTTGTGATGCGCCTGCCCAAACACCACCAGCTCACCTTCGCCAGCGGCCGGCGACGGGCCGTGACGGCCCTGGGCCTGGCCCCCGGGGCAGCAACGGCATTTTCTGCACTGCCAGGTGGCCGGGGTGTGGGGACAGGTCTGGGTCAAGGCGCTGGCCGACGACGAGTTTCTCTTCCTCTTCGCCGCGCCCGGCCTGCGCAACCTGGCCGCCCGCTACGCCAGCCGCTGGACGATTGAGCAATGCTTTCAGAACCTGAAAGGCCGCGGTTTCAACCTGGAGGCCACGCACGTGCGTTGTCCGCACAAACTCCGCAAACTCGTGGCCCTGGTCAGCCTGGCCTACGCCCTGTGTCTGAGCGTGGGCACTGTAGCACACGAAAAAATCAAGGCCATTGCGCCCAAAAACCACGGGTACCGGGCCACGAGCCTGAGCCGCCACGGCCTCAATATCCTGCGGCAGCTCATGCGGCCCAATGCCCAATTGCAAGAGCCAGTAGCCCGTAAAATCACGGCCCTACTAGACTGGATTATTCGACAAGTTACTCATTATCAAATCCCTAAAATAGTAGGGTAGAGTGGGCGAAGCCTACCCCCGGTTGAAATTGCGTTAGCGGCCGAACCCCAACGGGGTTCCGTAGCTTGGCCGCTGAACGTCATCCCACAGCCGAAGCTACGGAACCCTGTTGGGGTTCGGTCGTCGTGGGGTTAGTTACCGGGGGTAGGCTCCCGTTGGTCGCCAACCCCCGGCTTTGCTACGGAACCCCGTTGGGGTTCGGGACACCGCGTAACCGCAGTAAACTAACTCAAACAGCTTCTTGGCGGCTGGATGCAGTACGTCGTACGTCCTACTCTTAAAGGAACGGTCAATTACGCCGCCCCCCGCCGTCCTAGCGCGGATAATACTGGTTCATCAGCGCCACCGCCTTGTCGGCCCGCGGCTTGTCGTTCACCAGCTCGGCGGCGCGGTACACGCTTTGCAGGCCCACCAGGGCCAGGCGCTGGTCGTCGTCGAAGAGCGAGGCGTTGGGCAGTACGGCGTAGTAGCCCAGCAGCTGCTCGGAGCGGCGCGTCATGGTGTCCATGATTTCCTGGGCTTTGGCGGTTTCGCCGGCTGCTACCAGGGTGGGCACGAGTAGGGGCGTGTAATAGTCGTAGGGAATGGCCTTGTCGGGCATCACGGCGAGGCACTTATCGGCCACGGTGCGGGCCGTTTTGATGTCGCCCTCGGCTAAATAAGCGCTGGCGAGGCGGGCAAATTTATCGCGGTAGTTGCTGGGGAAGCGCAGGTTGTTTTCGTCGTAGAAAATGCTGGCGTCGGTGAGGCCGCGGTAGCTGTATTGCTTCATCAGCTTGTTGTAGCACAGGGTTTTCTCCACAAATCCTTCGTCGCCGCGCGGGTCGTAGTTGGGGTCGCGCAGGGGCAGCAGGCGGTAGGCCATGCCTTCGAGCTGGAAGTAGGGCTGCAGGTTCATGTAGTCGCTCGGGGCCACGGTGCTGCTGAAGTAGATGGGCCGCTGCCAGTTGTTGGTGGCAATCATGTCGAGGATGACAAGGTTTTTCTTCTCGATGGCGCGCTTGCCCATGCTCCAGTCCATGCGGGCCACGAGCTGATTTTCGCGGCCTTTCGGAATGATGCCCAGGCGCTTAACGGCCGCTGTATCCACGGGCAGGAAGAAATTCGGCGTCGGAAACGACATCATGCTCGGCCCGCCTTCCTGGTACTGCACTTGCAGCAGCGGGTTGTTGTCGGCTACGAGCTTGATAAACTCCTTTAAATTAACTTCTTGCACGGCCGGGTTCTGGGCAAACGGCACCATGTCGTTGGTGCCCTGCGCGTATTTGGTCGAGTCCATCGAAATCGGAAACCCTTCCGATTTGTAGGCCCGACGCTTCATTTGGGCAATGTACCAGTCGGTGTTGAGGTACGAGAGCACGGCCACGCGCACGTCGGTGCGGTAGCCCTCCACTTCCTGCACGTACCAGAGCGGGAATGTGTCGTTGTCGCCGTTGGTGAAGAGGATGGCGTTGGGCTCGCAGGAGTCGAGCAGGTTTTTGGCCGAATCGACGGAGTTGTAGCGGTCCGAGCGGTCGTGGTCGTCCCAGCCCTGGGTGGCCATCAGGCCGGGGGCCAGCAGGCCGATGGCCAGCGCGAGGCCCGCCCGCAGGCCGTCGTTTTTGACGGCCGCGCTCAGCAATTCGGCCAGGCCCAGCACACCTAGGCCAATCCAGATGGCGTAGGCAAAGGTGGCTCCGGTAAAGGTGTAGTCGCGCTCGCGGGGCTCGCGCGGCGGCTGGTTGAGGTACACTACAATAGCCAGGCCCGTGAGCAGAAACAAGAGGCCCACCACCAAGGCATTACGCCCGTCCTTCCGCACCTGAAACCAGAGGCCGATGAGCCCGAGGATGAGCGGAATGGCGAAGAAATTGTTGCGGGCCGGGCTTTCGCCGATGTGGGCCGGCAGGGTAGTTTTGGCCGGGCTGAAGGGCGTGACCACGCCCGCCTGCTGCACGTCGGACTCGCGCCCCACGAAGTTCCACATGAAGTAGCGCCAGAACATGTGGCCCATCTGGTAGCGGAACAGAAACGAGAGGTTTTGGCCCATCGACGGCTTCACACCTTCTTGAATA
>JANXUO010000493.1 GCA_025356245.1 Hymenobacter sp. | reverse complement strand
GCAAAACACCGCTCTTTGCCGGGCGCTACTTCCGGCTCGTGCAGTTCTACCACCTGCCCTCGGATGCCGAAAAAGCGGCCTGGAAACAGCAGGGCCTGCTGCTGACCGACTACCTGCCCACCAACTGCTACTACGCCGTGGTGGCGGCGGGCTTCGACTGGGCGGCCATCCGGGGCAAGGTGCGCACGGTGGTGGTGCCCGATGAGCGCCTGAAGCTGGAAGCACCGCTGTTTTTTCAGCAGCAGGCGCTGCGGGCGGGCAACGCCCCGTCCAGGCGCACGACGAGCAGCGGGCTGCTCCGGCTCACGGTCAGCTTCTATGCGGGCCTGGACTACAACGCCGTGGCGAGCGACCTCAAAAGCCGGGGTGCCGTGCTGGGCGCGTACCGCGACTACTCGCGGCAGGTGGATGTGGAGCTGCCGGCCACCGGGCTGGCGCAGCTCGTGGCCGCGCCCTACGTGCAGTTTATCGGCGAGCAGGAAGGCGAGCGCATCAACGAAGCGGGCAACCTCTCCTACCGCAACACCAGCGGCAGGGCCAACTACCTGAACACCGGCCAAAACGGCCTGCTCTTCAACGGCTACGGCGTTAAGATTGCCATTGGCGAAACCGGCACGGTGGGCAACGGGGCCGATTTCAAGGGCCGGCTCTCGGAGCGGCAAACGGGCGGGTTGGTGGCCCACAAAGTGGGCACGACGCAGTGCGCGGGCGGGGCCGGCAACCTCAACCCGGTCAACCGCAACGATGCCTGGGGTGCCTGGCTCGTTAGCTTCGATAGCCAAAGCTACACGTCGCTCATCACGGCAGATACCGTCCGGTATTTCAACCATTCGTACGGGGTCGGCATCTACGGCTCCTACGATTCGCAGGCCCGCGACCACGACCTGCGGACCGCCGCGTACCCGAACCACCTCGTTTCTTACTCGTCCGGCAACGATGGCACCTTAACCGGCTACGCCCCCTACAACACCTTCAGCGGGTGGGGCAACATCACCGGCGCGCTGAAGCAGAACAAGAACCACCTGGCCGTGGCCAACCTCGGCCAAAACGACGTGACGTACCTCTGGGGGTGCAGCGGGCCGACTTACGACGGGCGCATCATGCCGCAGCTTACCATCGAGGGCGAGGAGGGCACGTCCTACGCCAGCCCGAAGGTGGTGGGCATCCTGGCCATGCTGGAGCAAGCCTGGAAGGGGCTGCACGGCGGGCAGCAGTCCAATTCGTCGCTGCTGAAAGGCATTGTGCTCAACACGGCGGACGACATGGGCAACCCCGGCCCCGACTTCCGGGCGGGCTACGGCCGGCCGAACGTGCGGCGGGCCTACAACCTGATAACGGCCAACCAGATTATTACGGGCACGGTAGCCAACGGTGGCTCGAACACCCACCCCATTGCCGTGCCGGCGGGCGTGAAGCAGGTGCGGGCGCTGCTCATCTGGCAGGACGTGGCGGCGGCGGTGAACGCCAACCCCTGCATCGTCAACAACCTCGACCTGAGCGCCGCCTCGCCCACGGCGGTCACCTACAACCCCTGGGTGCTGGATGCCTCGCCCGACCCGGCGCGGCTGAACCTGCCCGCCACGCGGGGCGTGGACAATATTAACACGGTGGAGCAGATAACGGTGGATGCGCCGGCCTCGGGCAACTGGGTGTTCAGCGTGGCGGGCACCGCCGTGCCCGCCGGCCCGCAGCAGTATTATTTGGTGTATGAGTTTCTGTACGACGAGCTGAAAATGGCGTATCCGCTCAGCGGCGAAAAGCTGGTGACGGGCGACTTCTACCACCTGCGGTGGGACAGCTACGGCGGGAAGGGAAAATTTGCGCTCGACTACCGGCTCGCGGGCGGAAGCTGGATGAACATTGCGGGCGGGCTGGCCGATTCGGTGCGGCAGTACGAGTGGCTTGCGCCCTCCGGCCAGGGGGTGCAGCCGATAGAGTTCCGGGTGCAGCGCGGTGCCCTGACCGACCAGAGCGGCGTTAACTACCTGGCCCGGCAAGTCGCCAGCCTGCGGGTGGGCCGGGTGTGCCGGGACACCGTGGTGCTGAAATGGGCGGTGCTGCCAAATGCGACGGGCTACCAGGTGTACCGCCTGGGCGACAAGTATATGCTGCCCGTAACGGCCAACATCACCTTCAACGGCACGAGCGCGACGCTTATCGGGCAGAGCAGGACGGCCGACGAGCTGTACGCGGTGAGCGCGGTGAGCGGCCCCTACGAGGGGCAGCGCACAACGGCCCTGGTGAGGGCACCGGGCGACGTTAATTGCCGCACCGTGAACTGGACGGGCACCGTCTCGACCAACTGGTTTGACGCGGCCAACTGGGCGACCCCCGCGCTGCCCACCGCAGCCGACAACGTGCGCATTCTGGCCTCGGCCCCCTTCCAGCCGGTGATAGCCGGCAACGGCGCGGTATGCAACGACCTGCTCATTCAGGCCGGCGCGAGCCTGGGCATGAGCGGCGCCACCGCTTACCGGTTCAATGTGCAGGGCGATTGGGTGAACGACGGCACCTTTAACGCGGGCATTGGCCTGGTGAATTTCAACGACGGGGCTAACTACCAGGAAATAACGGGCGCGTCGGCCACCGCGTTTTACCAGCTTCGCGTCGGCAAAGGCGCGCAAAGCAACGTGCTTGAGGCAAACAGCCCGATTTCGCTGACCGCGCCGGTTGTTTCGCCGCTGCTCGTTCCGCTCACCATCAGCAGCGGCACGTTCAAGCTGTCCAGCAGCTCCACCCTCACGCCGTTTGCCACCGGCGCGGATGCGTCGCTCACTTCGTCGTCGGGCATCTGGAACAACGGCGGCACCATCAACTACGGCAACTTCTCCTGGACCACGGATGGCTTTTTCAAAATCAGCGGCGGCACCACCAACGTGGGAACGGTGCCCAACGTATCCATCACGTACACGAACAACAGCAAGTTCATCGTCGAAGACGGCAACCTGAACATCGCGGGCAGAATTGTGCCGGGCTCCAGCACGGCCACTGGCACGTACTCGCAGTACGGCGGCAACGTCACGCTCAACACCGCTGGCTCCACCAGCACCACCGATGCCTTGCTGCGCCTCAACCCCGGCGGCACGTTCTTCATGGCTGGCGGCAAGCTCATTTTGCAGCAAGCCTCGGCCAGCACCACCGCCGATTTTATCAACCTGGCCACTAATTCTTCGGTTGTGGGCGGCACAGTGCAGATTGGCAACGCGCTGACCCCCGCCAACCAAACCCTGCGCCTGTACACCACCTCGCCCATTTTCAACCTGACCGTGAACAGCACGAACAACCCGGTTGTGAGCCTCGTGAGCGCCAACCTGAAAGTGCTCAACGACCTGGAACTGAACGGCGGCGGCCTGAATGCCAACGGCTTCGATGTGGCCGTCGGCGGCGACTGGCACGGCAACGCCGCCCTGGCCGCTGGCACGGGCGAGGTCGTGTTCAGCGGCAGCACCATGCAAACCGTTGACGGCACGACCACCGCCCTGTTCAAAGACCTGACCATTAACAACGAAGAAGGGGTCGTCGTCGGCAAGGCGGCCAAAGTGGCCGGCGTGCTCACCTTTACCAAAGGGCTGGTGTATGCTGCGGACATAGCCAACCCGCTCACCATCGGCGCAACGGGCACCGTGAGCGGCGCTTCGGATGCCAGCCACGTGGCGGGCTACGTGGTGAAGGAAGGCACCGGCCCCTTCACCTACCCCGTGGGCGACAACAGCCGGTATCAGAAGGTGGACGTGGATGCCAGCGCCAACACCGGCGGCATCCGGGCAGCCTACTTCGCGGCCGACGCGGGCCCTGCCGGCTACGGCACCACCGGTGCGTCCGCCGTGCCTTTGGTAGCGGTAAACCATCGGGAATACTGGGACATTACCCCGCTGGGCACGGGCACGAACACCGGCTCGGTTACCACTTACTTTGATGATTACCAAAATACTGGTATCGGCAGCACGGACGACCTGCGGGTAGCGCACCTCAGCGGCGGCAGCTGGCTCAATGAAGGCGGCACCGGCACGGGCACGACAGGTGCAGGCAGCGTCACGAGCAATTCGGTCAGTAACTGGAGCCCGTTTGCGCTGGGCAGCGTGGCCCTGGCGTCACCTTTGCCCGTGAAGCTGGTGAGTTTCACGGCGCGGGAAAGCGGTAGCGCAAACATCGTTCGGTGGAAGACTGCTGATGAAGAGCCAGGCGACCTTTTTGTGGTGGAGCGAAGCTTGGACGGACAGTCATTTCGCGGGCTTGACCAGCAGGCGGCGGTTGGCGGCTTCACAGGCAGCAGCTATCTGTACACCGATGCGCAGCCGCTGAACGGCAACACTTATTACCGCCTCAGGGTGCTGCAATCGAATGGCAAGCAGTACTATAGCCCGGTGGTGTACCTGTACCGGGGAGGGCGCGAAAGCACCGTGCTGGTGGCCCCCAACCCTTTTACCGATGTCGTCCGCGTGACCATCGCCGGCAGCTTGAGCAGCGACGCGACGCTGAGCGTGACCGATGTGTTGGGCAAGCTCATCCTGACGCAGCCGGTGCGAAACAACGTGCAGGAGGTATCACTCCAGCATCTGGTCAGTGGCTGCTATTTTATTCGCTTCCGGGATGCTTCGCGAAACGAAGTGGTGAAGATTATAAAGTAGTCCGTTTAGGGGTCGCACGATAGGAGGAGAGGGCATCAAAAAGTGTGGGGCAGTGGGGAGGCAAGCGTCTGGCGAGTTAATTTGGGGAACCGTACTTGTTTGTGAAAGCGATGCTCCAGCCAGCTACTATGCCAATCTTATCCCTTCCTGACCGCCTGCGACCGCTAAGGCCCTTACCGTAATTCTTTGTCCAGTCACTAACGCAATCCCAACAAGTAGCCGACCTATCCAGTTGGCTAGCTAAATTTCACCCCACGCATAACGGCCGGACGCTCGCGCGAGCATCCGGCCGTTATGCGTGGGGCAATGGGCCATACCAGCCGTTACGCCGGAATCAAGTGGTGCGGGTTAATCACAAACTTCTTCGCCACGCCGCTGTCGAACTCGGCGTATCCTTTAGGCGCTTCGTCGAGGCTGATAATCTCCACGTTCACGGCCTTGGCAATCTGCACTTTGTCGTAGAGAATGGCCTGCATGAGCTGGCGGTTGTAGCTCATCACGGGCGTTTGGCCGGTGTGGAAGGAGTGGCTTTTGGCCCAGCCCAGGCCGAAGCGGATGGACAGGTTGCCGGTTTTGGCGGCCTGGTCCTCCGCGCCGGGGTCGGCGGTCACGTACAGGCCCGGGATGCCGATGGAGCCGCCCGCGCGGGCAATTTCCATCAGGGAGTTGAGCACAGCGGCGGGCACTTCGGTTTTGGCCTGGGTGCCGTGGCCGCTGGCTTCGAAGCCCACGCAGTCGATGGCGCAGTCCACCTCGGGCACGCCCAGGATTTGCGCAATCTGGTCGGCCAAAGTAGCGTCCTCGTTCAAGTCCACGGTTTCGCAGCCAAAGGAGCGGGCGTGCGCTAGCCGGGCCTTGTTCATGTCGCCCACAATCACCACGGCCGCGCCCAGCAGCTGCGCCTAAGCGGCCGCCGCCAAGCCCACCGGGCCGGCCCCGGCCACGTACGCCGTGGTGCCGGGCCCCACGCCGGCCTTCACGGCGCCGTGGAAACCGGTCGGAAAAATATCGCTCAGCATGGTCAGGTCGCGGATTTTCTCCATCGCCTGGTCCTTGTCCGGGAAGCGCAGCAGGTTGAAATCGGCGTAGGGCACCATCACGTACTCGGCCTGCCCGCCGACCCAGCC
>JANXUO010000485.1 GCA_025356245.1 Hymenobacter sp. | reverse complement strand
TTTCACCACTCCGCAGAAGCTGGCCATGAGCTCACCCACGGGCGGCATCTGCATAGCGGCGTAATTGTAGTATAAAGTGGTAGCCCAGCCGTCCGGTGTTGGGCTACCACTTGTGTTTTGGTGCAGTATCTCCCAAATTTGGTCGTAAGGAATGCTGACCCGCGTCCAGTGGTCGAGGTGCCGCCCGTCGAGCAGCACATCAAGTTGCAGCTCGTTGGCTCCCAATTCAAAGTTTCGGGTGGTTTCCTCGCTGAGCCACATTGCTGCCAGCCACCAGCGGGCACCGTCGCCGCCTACGTGGTCGTAGTGGTTGGCATTTAGAAAATAGTGGTTGGCCGCATCGGGCAAGCCACCAGCAATGTGGCGCAGCGCCGAGGCCAGGGATTCGGGACAGTTCATGCGTTCAGCACAGGGTCGTTTTGCAATTGTAAAACTACGGTAGCCACCGCCCGCTTCCTATTCGCTGACGGTGAACGAAGCCCGCACCGGAGGCTGACAGTCGGGGCAAGGTTTTGGGTTGGTGTAGAGGTTGAATTTCAGCGGAAAAACGGCATTGGACCGACTGAAATACATAACCAGTTGATTGCCCCGGCCACGGTCGAAGCCGTGTTCTTTGTAGGTGTCGGTGGAGAGGTTGATTCGCCACCCCCCCGTGTCCAGGTGCCCGAGGCGTGAGGTGGGTGCGAAGGCCAGCACGAGTTGCGAACGGGGCGTAACGGTAACTGAATCCTTAGCATAGCCCCGGCTGAAATCCGGCTTCCCGAACAGCCCGCCGCTTTCCGGCTCCCACTGCCTTTCCAGCCAGGCATCGGTAATTTCCACGTCGATGGAATCACCCAAGCGTAGCCGGGCCGGGGTACAGGTAACGGATTGCATGAACACGCCGCGCAGTTTGCGCGAGTAGGCCGAGGAAGGGCTGACCGATTCCATAGCAAGGGTATCGGCATCAAGGATGAGAGTCGGGGCAATTTCAGCGGCGGGCGGCTGGGCGGCTGAAGTTGCCGGCTCCATGCTGTTAACGACCAACACCACCAACGCCAAGAACAAGCCCAGCAAAACGTATAGTATTTTCTTCATAAAGTGTGGCCGGGGCCTACGCTTCGCATAATCAAAGCTGCTGGTAGGGTTGTCAAGTATGCCATTGAGTGGCTGCTTGCTACAAATCAAGTCAAAGGAAATGACCAATCAGCCCACCGGGTAACAGGCGGTGGGGAGAAGAGGCGCGAAAGGAAAGGTTTTATAAGTCACTTTCTTTTCATAAAACCCTGAAAAAAAGACGATTGGGCGCTATTGTTGTAGCTGTTCCAGTACGGGAAGCACCAATGCCCCTGCTTTTTTATTCCTGCCCATGCTTCATTTTCTGGCCGACATTAGCTACGATTCCTGGAACGGCCACATCGGCTCCTACATTCTGCTCAGCTTCGGCCCCGAGAGCGCCGCCAAACTCCACCGCAGCCTTGCCCAGCTTCGCAGTACGCCCAGAGCCAAAGCGTTTGAGTTGGAGCCGTCTACGTTGGGGGATTTTTTCGCCCGTCAGGTATGGCCCCAGGACGAGGACAGCGACTCAGACGAGTTAACGGACTTCTTCGAGGAGGTGGGAGACAGTGACGACCCGGTACGGGTGCCCGAGCGCCTGCTCGCGGAGTTGCTGGAGATGGGCGAGGAGAACGACGAACTTAAAATCAGCCGCTTGCCGCTGTATCAGCAGGGCACGCTGGAGTGTAGCGTTTACCTGCCGGATATGTTCAACGGGCGGGACTTTCTGCTTACACGGGTGTATTGACCTCAAACGACTGGCTGAGGTGATGGCGGAAAGGTAAATCTTTATCGCGGGATTGCGCGTCGATAGCTTCTGCTTTGAAGCACTTTTCACCACCGGTGGTCGCCAGGATTAGCGAGGATTAGGACGCGCTGCCCGTCGAAGTGCGGGAGGACCTGGTGCGGGAGGCGGGGTGAAAAAGAGCAAGGCCGCCAAGGCATAAAACAAAGGCGTAGGAGGTGAAAAAAGCGGGTTTCTGGTTCAATTTTTGTACGTATATACGCACAAGGCAAATTTCTTAACCCTTTCTTCGATGCTGACCTTATCCCAACGTCGTTTCATTGCCACCTCTTTTGCTGCCGTATCGGCCACGCTGGACACGGTTTCTTCCCCGGAAGGTCTGACTACCCGATTGCTAAACAAATGCACAGGGTCGCAGCCTGAGGCACGGGCCTTGTGGTGGCTGGCGCTGTACCTGGGAAAGCCCGGCCGGATACCGGCGCACTTCGGCAGCCTGCTGCACATGAGCGAAGAGCAGGCTTTTGCTGCCGCCGTGGTGAGCGAGCACGGGGAGTTACTGCACGGCGTACTGCACCTGGGCCACATTAACCGACTGAATAACATCGAATTTAACGCCACTGCATAGACTCTCTTGTTACTTCTCGCCTCTTGCCTCTTGCCTCTAACTCATGCTTATAACTCATGCAGCACCCGCTCAACCTCCCCCTGACCAATGCCACCGAATCCGAGGGCTGGAAGCCCGTCACGGTGGGCCTCCCCCAGTCGTTTGACGAGGACGGCCTGACCGAGGCCCTTCAAGTGGCTACGGACGGGCGCACGAACATTTACCCACACTACTTCACCCGCAGCCAGCGCTGGTTACAGACGGGCCACCACGGCACGGTTGCCAACGTGACGCACTACCGAGCGTACCCGGCCGACCCGGTGCCGGTCCTCGAAAAAGATGCCGCCCCCGCCCAACGGGCCGGGACATAGCCTGACTTCATTCGCTTATTCATTTGTTTTCAACCCCCGTTCCCTTTTCCCATGAAATTCGTCGTATCGTCTTCCGCCCTGCTCAAACTGCTCACCGGCCTTGGCGGCATCATTCCCACCCACCCGGTCGTGCAGATTCTGGAGAACTTTCTGTTTCAGCTCGCCCCCGGCCAACTCACCGTCACCGCGTCCGATTTTGAAACCAGCATCGTGGCCACGCTGCCCATTGAGGGCAACGAAACGGGGGAGATTGCCGTGCCCGCCCGCATTCTGCTCGACACGCTCAAAAACCTGCCCGACCAGCCCGTGACCTTTACCGTGGAGCCCGCGAGCTTCGCCGTGGTCATCGAGTCGGGAAACGGCCGCTACAAGCTCGCGGGCGAAAACGGCGCTGGCTTCCCCCGCGTACCCCAGGCCCCGCACACCCAGCCGCTGGAGCTGCCCAGTTCGTCGTTGTTCCGGGCCATCAACAAGACCATATTTGCCGCCAGCACCGACGAGCTGCGGCCCGCCATGACGGGCGTTCTGGTCGAACTCAAAGCCGACCGGACTACGTTCGTGGCCACCGATGGCCACCGTCTGCTGCGTTATGGCCGCCTGGACGTGCAGCGCCCGGCGGGCGGCGAGGAGCGCAAGTTCATCCTGCCCCGCAAGGCCTGCGTGCAACTGCAAAAGGGCCTGCCCAACGACAAGGATTCCGTACCGGTAACGGTGGAGTTGGGCCAGGGCCACGCTTTTTTCGCTTTCAACAACACGCGCCTGGTCTGCCGCCTGATTGACGAGCGTTACCCGGACTACGAGAACGTGATTCCGGTGGCCAACCCCAATGTGCTGGTCATGAACCGCCAGGAACTACTGGCTTCGGTGCGTCGCATCAGCGTTTACGCCAACAAAACGACCCACCAGGTGCGCCTGCGCCTCGACGGACAGCAGGTCGTAATATCGGCCGAAGACCTCGATTTTGCCAACGAGGCCAGCGAAACGCTCCCCTGCCAATACAACGGAGAAGCCCTTGAAATCGGTTACAACGCCCGGTTTTTGCTTGAAATGCTAAGTAATCTGGATTGCGAAGAAATTTCGCTGGCCCTGAGCACCCCCAACCGGGCGGGCCTGCTGAGTCCTAAGCTAAATGAAGAGGCAGAGAACGTGCTTATGCTGGTGATGCCGGTGATGCTCAACACCTACGCCTAACAGCCGATGGCCCAAGGAGAGGTCAGACAGACGAAAACGAATTACTTGCGGACTCGCCTTCTTCGGCACTGCGTGGACGAAAAGCTTGTGTCTATTTAGGCACAAGCTTTTCGTATCTTCGCCCCCGTGGTTTGCCACTGAGGTGCCGGCCTGCGCCTTTCTGAATTCTCTCATGACCCTCCCTAACCTGGGGCCGGCCTTGTTGCCCATCTGGACCATCGTCAGTCCCCTTTCCCTGATGCTGGCCCTGGGTGCCGGGGCGCTGGCCGTTACCACAGCCTTCGTGCTGCACCGAAAGAGCCGCGAGGCCGGTGGCGGCCGGGCAAAGGCAATTCCCTTCCCCAAAACCCTCAAAAAGGCCCCGGGCCGACCAAACGCATGAAAAGAGGAACACGAATAATTCTAGTGAGCACGGCCTGCCTGGGCGTGAGCGCAACGTACGGGCTGCACCCGGACGGCATTGCCCTGGCCTGGCACCTGCTACTGAAGTGCCGGGAGCTGAGCTACGGGTTGCTGCTGCTCACGCAGGTGGGTGTCGTGGCGGGCAGCCTGTGGTTTCTGGGCCAGGAGCTGGCCGCCTACGGGCGGTGGAAGGCAGGTCACGGCCGGCCGCAGGATGCCCGACGTGAGGCATCGTGGGCCGTGGCCCTGAACCATTTCGGCACCCCGGCCCGGCTGGGGGCCGCGCTGGTCGAAGCCGCCCGGGAGGCCTGGCACGAGCGCCGCCGGACCGCCGCCCGGGCCCGGCGGCGGTGGCCCCGCAAAAAAAAGGAGCTGATTGGCTGGCTGGCCCAGGCCTGGAGTGCAAGGATTTGGGTAGGGGTGGCGCTCGTCGTCGGGGGCGAGGCGCTCATGGGTTATCTCTCGTACTGGATTCCGGGCTACACCCTCACGCCGCTGCTGAGTTTAGGAGCCGCCCTGGTGGGGCTGGCCGTGGGCAACGCCCTGGTGCTGCTGGGCTGGGTAGCCGGCGACGACGACGAGGGCGGGCACCGCATTCCGCCGCCCGCGCCGCGTGCGCCCCAGGGCCACAAGCACCCGGAGCGGGTACGCCGGGCCCTGAGCCTGCGCGTGCAGCGCACCGCCAAACAGCGGGTGAAGGCTGGCGGATAGGGCAGTGGGGAGATGGGGCAGTGGGGAGATGGGGCGGGCAGCAAAATAAGGCAGCAAAATAAAAGGGGCTCACAGAGCCATAGAGGTCGTTTTTGGTGATGTTGTTGCAAGGTGATGGGCAGCTACCAAGCCCCCCGTGCCATGAGTATTCTGCTGTTTGCCATCCTCGATGCCTCCCACGCCCGCACTGCGCTGGGCGTTGCCCGGCGGGCCTTGACCAAGGCCCAGGAGCGCCACGACAAAGCCCTGGTCCAGGTGGAAGCCCGCGCCGGCTCCAAAAACCCCGGGGTACGCGAGCGGACCACCGCCGCGCTGACTCTGGCACTCGATGCGCTCGATGAGCGCCGCGCCACCTTCGAGGCCGCTCAGGAGCGGAGCGCGGCGCTAGACCTGGCAGAAAAATTTGCCTACGCCGCCTCTGTGCGCCTATTGCCCGCTGATACGGCTGACCACCGTCAGCTAAACCAGCACCGCGCCTGCCATGCTTGAATTTAGCGGGCTGATGGCAGAATTATAAGAGCTTGACAAGCTGCTTCACCACGAGCACGTACATCATCAGGCTCAGCAGCAGCAACGCCCCGACGCGCTGGGCCCCCTGGAGCACCCGCAGGGCGGGCTTGCGGCCGCTGGCTACCTCGTAGAGCAGAAAGACGATGTGCCCGCCGTCGAGTGCCGGGATGGGCAGCAGATTCATAAAAGCGAGCACCATGCTGAGTTGGGCCACCAGGCCCCAGAAGTGGTGCCAGTCCCAGACGCCGCCGAACTGCTGGGCAATTTCGACGGGGCCGGCCATGCTGGCCGAGGCTGACACTTCGCGCCGCAACATCTTGGTGATGCCCAGCACCTGGAGGCGCACCACGGCCGCGGCCTGGTCCGCGCCCTGGGGCAGCGCTTCGCTAAGCGAGTAGCGATGGGTCTTGGTGGGCAGCTCAAAGATGCCGCGCAACCCGATTTTGCCGTCCGGCTTCACGCCCACCAGCAAGCTCACGGGCTGGCCGGCCCGCTCGACGGTCAGGCGCACGCGCTGACCCCGGTGAACGAGCAGCTCGCGGGCCATTTTGTCAAAGTATTCGATGGGCACCGCACCCACGGCCCGGATACGGTCCCCGACCTGGAGCCCTCCCGCAGCGGCCGAGTCGCCGGGGTTGACCTGGCCAATGAAAAAAGGCTTGCGCGGACCCACGTAGGCCGAATCGCCGGCCGCGGCGAGCTGGCCGAAAAACGTGGCCGGAAACGGCGGCAGGTCCACGCGCTGCCCCTGACGAACCACGGTGAGGTAGGTGCCCGGCAGCGCGAGCATTTCCGGGTCGTAGAGCTGGTCAAATTCCACGAGCGGGCGGCCGTTGAAGCCAACCACGTGGTCGCCGTCGCGCAGGCCTACCTGGCGGCCCAGGGCGCTGGTTACCACGCCACCGGGCACGGCATCGGCCGGCAGGTACTCGACGCCATACGAGTAGGCCAGGGCGGCAAAAATCACGATGCCCGTGACTACGTTCACCCCAATGCCGCCGGCCATCACCAACAGGCGCTGCCACGCCGGCTTGCCACGAAATTCGTCGGGTGCGGGCGGACCGTGCAGGTTTTCTCCGTTCTGGGTTTCATCGACCATGCCGTGAATCTTGACGTAGCCGCCGAGCGGCAGCCAGCCAATGCCGTACTCGGTGCCGCCAATCTTCTTTTTGAACAGCGCAAACGTGCGCCCTTTGCTGACGGGGAACAGGAAATCGAAGAAAATGTAAAACTTGTCGACGCGGATACCAAAGAGCCGTGCAAAAGCAAAGTGACCAAGTTCGTGCAGGCCAATGAGCAACGAAAGGCCCAGCACAAGCTGGCCGGTCATAATAAGAATTTCCATGAAGGGGAAAGGGGAGGAGAGGGGTTGGGCACAGAAAGATACAAAAGGACGGCATACGAACAGCGATTTTGTATCTTAATACGAACAAGATTCGGGGCGAGAAAAGCACATCATTTCAACCTCAACAAGCGGTTGAAAACACCTTTTTTGGTTTGATTTGTGTACTTGATTACGCACACGACGAACTACTTTTCCGGGCGGGTTCAGTCGATTCCTGTTTTATCCGCTGGTTTGGTCCATAGCCACCCCCGCTTTTTGTGCTTGCCCGCACACTGCCAGCAGCCCGGCCGGCGCAAGTAGCTGCACAAGTGGTTGCGCCTGATTACGCACACAGTCCAGGGCCGCCTTTGTATCTTTCGGCGCACACTGTTTTTCTCCCCCACTGCCTTTTTATGCTACCGGAACTTTCCCCGCCACCCACTACTACTGCGCCCAACGAAGGCCCGGAAGTGCCCGCCGCGCCCGCCGAAGGCAGCGACGCGGCCGCCAGTCTGGACTTTGGCCGCAACCTGGTCCGGGTGCGCGAGTCCCGCAACCTGGACCATTACCAATTAGCAGCCCAAACCACGCTGCTGGGAGAAAAGGGGCGGGTGACGGCCGATTCCATCAAGGAGTACGAGAAGGGCGATTACCGCCCCAAGCAGCCCAAGCTCTGGGGCCTGGCCCAGGCGTTGGACGTTATGCCCATCGTGCTGGGCCCCGGCTCAACGCGCGGGGGAGAAGCCCCGGTACCGACCGAGACACTGCTCCGCAAGAAAGGCGGACGCTCTCCCCGCCTGCAACGCCTGGTCGGGCTGCTCACTGCGGACGGGCGGGTGAGCACGTTTGCCGAAATGGTGGGCCTGGAGGTGGCCGACGTGTACGCCCTCGCCGCCTCCGAGGCGCAGCTAACCGAGGAACAGCTGGAGCCTTTTCTCGCAGCCCTGCCCCGCGTACGCCGGTCCTGGCTGATGAGCGGCGAAGGTGAGCCCCTGGCTGCCAATGCGCCCGCTGCTGCGCCCGTAGAGTCCCCAGTACCGCTGACGACGATGCCGGGGACGACGATACCGGAGCGCACCCTTTCAAATGTGTTTGCCCCTGCGCCCCTGGCTGCGCCCAGTGTGCAGGCCCTGAGCCTTGCTGTGCCCTCTGTGGCCGGAGCGCCGATGTACGTGCAGCTCGGCCAGGGTCTCGTGGCCGAAGTGGATGCCGTCTTGCTCAACGGCGCCGGCGCGGTGAGCGGCTTTCGCCTGCTGGCCGGGGCTGGGATTGCGCCCGCCCTGACCAGCACCGAACAGGTGGAGCGCCTGTTTCACGCCCTGGCCGGCGTGCTCGACCACCGCAGCCAGGCCCTGTAGCCGCGCTTTATTCTCTCAACCTGTTTCTCCAACCCGTTTGAATGGCTTTTTATCAGATTCCCCGCCTCAACGAGGCGGTCAGGTGGTTGCCCGGCCAACCCAGTGCCGTGGTGCGTTTCACGGCGGGCGGTGGCCTGGTGCTGCTCTACGCCACCGCCGACCCGGACCTCACGCCCAAGGACTGGCACACCCAGCCCCTGCAACTGGGCTTGTTTGGCACGACGCGCACCCCGGATACCGTGCAGGTGCCCCCGATGCTGTGCGTGCAGCTGGGAGAACACGCCGTGCAGGTTGCGCCCGTCTGCATTTTCGAGATTGGCGCAGAGCTGGCCATGTACGAGTGGCTCAACGCCCGTGCCAGGCCGCCCGAGTTGCGCCTGGTGCTGCTGCGCCTGGACACCGAGCGCCCGGGGCAGGCCACGGTCGAGGCGAGCCGCCGGATATGGACCCCGGAATGGGTGGCCGGCGACGTACTGCTGCGTCTGCGCCTGGAACAGCAATGCCTGGACACCGCACCCGAGGAGGCCGGCCAGGTGCAGCACAACGGCCGGGAGCAAGCCGGCAGCGTGCCGGCCCGCCTCCTGCTGGAGCAGTCCGGGTTTCGGCTCGACGTGCCCGGCGAAGGAATGGATTTATCAAACAGTCCCGTTGCGGAACGGATAACGGCCAACTGAAGTGACTAACCGCCGACTGAAAGTGCTGGCCTTAGCTCATGCACTGTAAAGTACGCCACAGCCTAAAATTACTATGCAATACTTGACCTGGCGCGAATTATTTGAGCTGCGCGAAAAGCTCGAAATGACCGATGAGCACCTGAGCGAACCGGCGCTTTTTACTATTCAGGATGGCTACGGTAGCCAGGTAGCTTATCCGGTTCACTATTGGACTGAAAGCGTTCATGCAAGCGATGGCACCGCTACGTTGTGCCTATCAGGCGAGGACTTAGAAATGCTTTTTCCGGGTGAACTCGGGCGGGACGAGGAAGAGCGTAGTGAAAATGGAGAGGAGGACTATACACGCAAAAAACTGCGAAAGCTGCCCCCAGGCAGCCTACGGCTGGGATTCAGTGACATGGACGAGGATTTCGAGGAGGCCGTAACATGGCTGGCTCAACCTAATCCGCACACGCCACCGCCCGTTCCCGGACCAGCGCCATTATTCGATTAGCTAAATGCTTTGCCTTCCAGCGAAGGCTTCTCTCTCACTCGCCGAAAAAGACAATGAGTACGCTCACCCGCCTCCAGGCAGCCCCGGTTACCGACTTGTACGCCACCTGGCTGCACCCGGCATCCGAGCCGGAAGCCATCGACCCGAACGCGAACGACAACTCCCGTTGGAGCTGGGCGCTGTCCGTCACAACTCCCCGGGCCGAAGAATCCCAGCAGGCGGTGGGCTGGCTCTGCGGCACCGGCGGCGACGAAGTGCGGCTGGTCAACTTCGGCTACGGGGAATTTGCTCTTTACCGATTGCTGGGCGAGTGCCGGTGCGCCGTGGCGGCCGGTGTGCCCAACGAGACGGCCGAAGCCGTCCTGCGCAAGCTGGGACAGCACTACGGCCCCGGCAACACCCGCCTGTGCGGGGCTTATATCCTCATCAGCGCCGCGTCCGTCGTATGAGTGCGCGCCCCTCCTTGCCCGTTTCAGTACACCGCCTGGTAACCTATGCCCTGTTTGCCGCCCTGGCCATCGCAGGCCTTACGCTCGAAAAGAGCTTCCACGAAGTGTACGTGTCCAGGCTGCTACTTTTCGCCGCCATCGGTGTCTGGGCACGCGAGTTAGCGCCGCCGGGTCGTCGGTGGCTGCTGGGTGCGGTAGCGTTGCTGTGGGGAGTGGTTATGTTGTCCTGGGCGGGGGCCGCGACCCGGCAAGCAAACGTGCGGGCCTTCAAGGCATCCAGACAGTGATGCAGTGCCTGGTGTTGCTCGGAGCGGGGGCGCTACTGTTACTTGTCTGGGCCGTCTGCCGGACCCCAGAAGGCCCAAAACGAGATGCCGAGAGCCGGCGGGCGTCGCAAGTGGCCGACCGCAGCAGCGCCCAGGTACAGTTTGGGTCCGGTACCGACGAGGGGGCCGATGAGGGGGCCGATGGGCAGTAGCGCCCTCAGCAATGTTGGTTGGAATAAAAACCCGCAAAACGCTCAACCAGGGCACATTTATTGCCTTTACTTCAGTGTGCCGGCACCGGAGCCGACCCTTTATTCTTCCCCGTCATGGCCCGCCCTTACCAACGCCTGAGTCCGGCCCGACTGGCTGCCCCCGCCGCTAAACTTTGCAAAGCCGGCCAGTGCGATTCCCGCGAGTTAGATGATTGCTTCGAGATAGGCCGGGGCGAAGAAGTCGTGGCCGAGTTCGTCACGCTCTATCAAAAAGACATCTCCCTGGCCAGGGCTGTGGTGATGAACAGCCGCCACATCGACATGGGCAAGTGGCTGGCCACGGCCGGGCGCGTGCGGGAGCAGCGAGCCACCCCGCTTTTTGCGGCTGTTTCCCAGGAAGTAAGCAGCAGGCCAACCGGGCAATAAACGTGCGTATGTAGTCACGTTCTTATCTTGGGGACCGCGCCGGGTTTTTGCCCGGCCGGTTATTTTCTCTTGCCATGAATAAGTCCGAAGAAAGCCACAACTACCCCACCCTGCGAATGTGCTACTACGGCTACGTCGAAAACGGCGCACGCGGCCAGGGCCGGCTCAGCCTCCCGGAGTTTTACCTGCGCTGCGCCGGCGACGATGAGTTTAAGGCCAACTACGCGCCGTTTTTGGACCTGGAACACGTCGGGGACGAGGAATTACAGCAGGTGGTGAGCCGATGAAGAAAGGAACACAAAATTGTGCGTATTTACACACAGTAGTTATCTTCGGGTCGACCCAGCTTTTTCCCGCTGCCCAATGGTTTCCCAAAGTGCTTTTTGCCGTATTTATCGACTGATTCCCTGTAAGTGCTGGACGGAGGATTGTCATAATTTCATTTCGCCTTACCTCCAGGTACGACCCGGGGCGGTCTTTTGCTCACCTGCTTGCCGGGAAATCGGCAGCCGGCTGGCGTGGCTTTTTCAAGCCTGCCCAACGTGCGGCGGAAAATTCAAAAAAAGCGTTGGGCATCGCCTCTGTGAGGCCTGCCAAAACAAGCTGGACGCTGACCGACAGCGGCGCCGGGCGGTCCGCCTGCAACGGAACCTACTGGCGCCGCTGCCCGAAAAGAACTGCGCCTGGCGCTATTGCCAGGCTCCTTTTGTGCCGGCGGTGGGGTGGCAGAAATACTGCGGTCGGCAATGTATGCTCAACAGCAACGCCGGGGGCGGCATACGCGGGGAGATACCCAGCCCGGTGCCCACCAGCTCCAGGGACGTGCTCTGTGCCGGCGGCTGCGGGGGCTGGGTGTCGTTCTACCCCTTTGCGGGCGGAAATCGCTGCTACCAATGCTTTCTGGGCCTGAAATACGGGAAGCTGAATCACCTGCCGCCGCTTCCGACACCAGAAGTTGGGCGGCCCGGCAAACCGGTCCCGGCCACGCCCATCACCAAGGGCTTTTTGCCGTGGGTGGTCGTACTCACCGTGGGCCTGGGTGTCCTGGCAGTGGGCTGGCACCGGCGGAGTCGCACTAAATTGGTGCTTACAAGCTACTAACCTACTGGCCATGAAGCTGACCCCCGAACAAAAAGCCATTGTCGCCACCCGGGGCAACCTGAAAATAAACGCCGTGGCCGGCTCCGGAAAAACCAGCACCCTGCTGGCCTACGCCAGGGCCCAGCCAGCCAAGGCCCGGGGCTTGTATTTGGCCTTCAACAAAACGGTAAAAAACGAGGCCCGCGAAAAATTTACCCAGGCCGGACTGTCTCAGGTACAGGTGGAAACAGCCCACTCGCTGGCCTACGGCTGCATTGTGCGGGGCAGCCGCTACCGGGTGCGGGCCACGGCCTACCGGCCTTACGAGCTGGCCCAGCTGCTGGAGCTGGAGCAACTGCCGGAAGCGCAGGCGCTGGGGTCCGGGCCCGGGGCCCGCAACTTCTCCTTTATTCTGGCGGCCCACATTGTCAAGGTGCTGGCCGCCTTCTGCAACTCGGCCGTGCCGCGCGTCAGGGATTTGCGTTATGCCGCCTCGGTGCAGGAGCCCAAGGCTCATGCCTTCGCCCGGCAGCACGAGGCGCTCATTGAACGGCAAAGCCGGCACGTGCTCCAACTGCTCGATACCGGACAAATTGAGGTCACGCACGACTTTTACCTCAAGAAGTTTCAGTTGGAGTGCCCGCAGCTGCCCTTCGACTACATTCTCTTTGACGAGGCCCAGGACGCGAGCGGCTCGATGCTCGACTGGTTTATGAGGCAGACCCGCGCGACCAAAATCATGGTGGGGGACACCCATCAGCAGATTTACGCGTGGCGGGGGGCCATCAACTCGCTCGAAAAGGTTGATTTTCCCACCCTGCCGCTGAGCACTTCGTTTCGCTTCGGGGCGGCGCTGGCCCAACTGGCCACGGCCGTGCTGGGCTTCAAAGCGCCCGGCGGCAGCGCCGGCCCCTTGCAGCGTGTGCCGCTGACCGGGGCTGGCAAGAGCACGGCCGAACTCACCCGCGCCGTCATCGGGCGCTCCAACCTGGGGCTGCTGGTGAAGGCCATCAGCTACGTCACCGGTCCCCACGCCGTCGAGCGCATTTATTTCGAGGGCAATCTGCGGGCTTACATCTACGGGGCCGAGGGGGCCAGCCTCTACGACGTGCTCAACCTGCAAAACGGGCAGCGGGACCGCGTACGCGACCCGATGCTGGTAACGATGGCCGACCTGGCCGAGGTGGAGGAATACGCCACCCAGACCGGCGACCAGGAACTGCTGCTGCTCATCGAGCTGGTCGAAACCTACGGCGATAACCTGCTCAGCGTCATGGCCGAGCTAAAGCGCCGGCAGGTCGAGGACTCGCAGCGCCACACGGCACAGGTCTACTTTTCCACGGTTCACCGCTGCAAGGGCCTGGAGTACGACCTGGTGGAGCTGGCCCCGGACTTCATCACGACCGAGGACGTGATAAACTGGCACCTGCGCGAGTTCAGCCCCGACCGGCCCACCCCGGCCGAGACCGTGCTTTTCCACGAGCAGGTAAACCTGCTCTACGTGGCCCTGACGCGCAGCAAGCACCGCCTCTGGCTGCCCAGCGCCAGCGTGCCGCTGCACCACCGGCTGCCGGTACCCCCAGCGGGCCAGGGGGCCGCCCTGGTGGCCTACCCGGGCAAGGGCACCACGTACCTGACCAGTCCGGGCGTGATAGCGCCCGCCACGGGCCGGGGCCGCCGCAAAACCGCCCCCACGCCGCAGGCCCGACCGGCCAGCCAGCCCCCGCGCTCGGGCCTGGCCTGGAGCGTGGACGACGAGCGGCGCCTCACCATCGGCTTCTGCCAGGACGAGCCCCTGCGCGTACTGGCTGCCAAGCTCCAACGTACCGAAGCCGACGTGACCAGCCGCATCGAGGGGCTGGCACTACGCGAGCGCTACGGCTTGTAGGAGCAGGGGTTTACCCAGCGCCCGTGCCTATATACACACACGGTTCGCGTATATTTGCCCTATGCACGCCTTCATTACCGCCCTGCCCGAACACCACGCCATTGCCGGTCTTTCCCCGGCGGCCACCACAGCCCTGGTCATTTGCGGCTACCACCCCGGTCCGGGCTGGTACTACGGCATGATTGCCGGGGCTCCCACGGCCCGGACCACGCGGCCCGACCTGCGGCTCGAAGGCCTGAGCCTGGACGAGTTGCTGTGGTGGCTGGGGAAAACAGGCATCGTCCTGCCCGGGGGCCTGCAAGGGCGACTCCGGCGCGACGGCTACGACTGCGTGGGCCAGCCCTGGCAGCAATACTACTGGGGCGAGCAGGGCCCCGAGCTGCGGGGCCTGGTAGACCCCCGCCAGGACCGGGCCAGGAGCTTCGAGCCCCTGTTTTTCGAGCAACGCATTTCTCAGCAAGCGGCCTGAACCACCCGCAACACTGACGATGCGTGAAATATCTCCCCTCATGGTTTCCAAGCCCGGTCCTGGCGGAATTCAACCGGGTGAGGAGGCGCGGGTGGCGGTGCCGGGGCTGCGGGTTCGCATTGGTGGCCGCGTCTGCGCCGCAGGGGTTGCCCTGGAAATGAACGCGGCTCCGACACCAGCGGGCGCACCGGGGCCAACAACAGACACCGAACCAGACACCGAGGCCGGTCTGCGCCTGTTCGACTGCAAGCGCTGCGGCGAGCCCATGTACCACCGGTGCCACCTGGAGGCCGAATACCCACTGTGCTGGCGGTGGGCGTTTGAGTGCGGCGAGTGCGGCCAGCGCGTAGACACCTGGGAGCACGCTTGGGAGGACAAGCCCGTGCCCTGGCACACGGCGACCTACAGGGACGGCTATGCCGTGGAACAGGTCCGGGGAACGGAAAAACCAACAGCTTAACGGGGACACGACGTAGCCGTTTGACGGCAGCGTCCGAACCTTCTCCCATAGACGATGGACAGGGCAAGGCAGCGGGGAAAGAGGTGGGGGGTGGCACAGGAATAGAGGGAAAAAGAAGGGGCAAAAGGGCGCAAGAACCCTGTTCAGGCCCATTTTTTGCCTTATTCAAGACAAGTACCCAACCCTTTAACTCCCCCCGTACCATGTGTGATTTCGCCGCCTTTCGTAACCAAGCAAACGCTGCTTTTCCCGACCTGATTGTGTCGGTGATGATGTTCGAGCGGGGCCGCAGCCGGAGCGTACCCGTGACCATGTACCGGGTGAAGGTAGTTGGCATGGCCATCGGGGCCGATTTGGCCAGCCAGGGGGAGAGCGTGGCGGAAGTATTGGCCTCGTTGGCGCGGCAGGTGGGGGCCGCCCGCAGAGAAAAGAAAGCAACCGACCAGGCCCGCATGATAGCCCGCCGTGCCGGTTGGAACACCTGGCACAACGACCAGCCGGGGCAGCCACTGCAAATGGCCGCTTAGCCGCTATTTATTCGGGGCCGGGAGCCAACAGCTTCCGGTTTACCCTTCATCATTTTTCTTAATCAGTGCTTAGTCCGATGCAAATAACCCGTATTGCCTCCCTTTCCATCAACGTGCCCGAGTTCTTTGCCCGGCCTGACTTTCGGGCCTGGCTCAACTGCCCCACCAGCCGGCGCGCCACCTGGCACACGCCGGGTACCACGCCCCCCGGCGAATACGCCGACACCTTCATCACCTTCGACAACGGGGAGGGCAGCGACTTCAACGACTTGTTCCCCGCCGACCTGCACGAGCTGCTGTGCGGGGCCTGCGCGGCCCACGGCATCAGCCACGGCCTGCTGCGCCTCACCAACGAGGCCAGGTAGCCAGGTAGCCCGAGGCCGGTGCCGGCCATTTCTTTTTCCCACTGCCTGTTGCTCCCAAGCGATGAAACCAGTTTTTGAAGCCCGCCTTGACCCATTCTAACCAAATGGGCTGTGAGGACAGCCAGCTTTACACCAGCCTACGCAAAGCGCACGAGCGATTGGTCAGGCAGCCGCTGCCGGCACTCGCCACCTACCGTGAGCAATTGCGGAAGTTCAGCAGCCACAGCGTACAGGTGGTGAACGCGGACGAAGAGGAGGCCGAATTTACCATTTCGGCCCGGCCGGTAAATTAGGGCTGATGGTCGGGACAGCGCAGGCGGCAGGGAAGGGAAAGTCGGTTAGGATAAAGCTTCAAAAACGAAGAAAAACTGCTAAAAAAGGGCCGTTAGGGCATATTTATTGCCTTTACATCGGTACGGCTGGCAACGTAGCCTGCCCGGTTTTCCCTGTACAATGAGCTTTGCCGCCAACGCCCCCGAGCACCTGCTGGAAGGTGCCATTATCCTCGACCAACTCGGCGGTAATGCCTTCATGTTTATGACGGGTTCGTTTAAACCCCTGGTAAGCGGGCGCAGCCAGGCAAGCCCCAACCCGTTCGTGCAGGTGATGCTGGGCGGGCACGAGGCCGGCTGGGAAAAGCTGCGGGTCACGTTGTTGCCCAATGACTACTACCGAATGGAGTTCTTTAAGCACCTGAGTGCAGTTGATGCATCCGACACCATCACGCACACCGTCGAAAACGTGGACGCGGAAAACCTGCGGGAGATTTTCACCGGGGTAACCGGAATGGACACCGTGGTGCCCATAATCCGCCGGGCCAGCAGTTGCTAGAGCCGCTGTTGAGTTCGGTTTGGGCTAGTCCAGGCCGAACTGCTTTGGCAATCAGTGCTTGTGGCAAGCCACCTGCCGCGCCTTGAATCACATCTTAAGAATCTCTAAGCGGTTAATTGCCAATCAGATTTTATTAGTGCATTCAATATTTGTCACAAACAGTCGTTTTTTTGCAAAAAAATTTCCCCGATTTTGCTTTTGTGGTGTTTAATAAAACACTAACTATCAAGCATAAACAAAACACAAGGCATTTAAGCATCGGCGAAAGTCCGATTTTTTTACCGCATTTGAGGCCTAAATTGTGGATAACCTGATGTCCGTTTTACGGGCACTTTGTCTTTTTTTGGGTCGATTTAGGGACCTAATTTTGCATCGTTCAAAACAGGCTTCTGGACTACTTCACCGCCTCACCTGTTTCTGCCAATGTTTTCTGCTGCTGTGGGCCGCGTGGCCTGTTTTGAACGATGCAAAATTACATTTATAAGCTTATTAAAGATTAATGTGAGCAGAATTTATGGAAGGGAGAGCGACGTGTACCTCACCCCACGCGAAAAGTCCGCCGGTTTTACCGGCGGACTTTTTTACGTTTACGGACCGTTCAACCGCTCCGCAGAAGTGTAAGAGTGGCCCCGGATAAGTCTTTTTTTTGAGGCCGTGGGAAAATGAAAACGGCGAATCAAAGGGCGCGGGCAGCGTTGAAAACAGGCATTATGGCGTGGTTTGTGTACGTATATACGCACAACACGACCCCGTTCCACCTTCCCTTTCTTTGCCATGACCACTACCGTAGGCTTGTTTCACGCTGATTTCTCGCAGCCCGCCGCTGGTTTCCGCGCTGGCCTGATGTGCCTTTCCACCGCTGCCGCTGTTGTGCCTGTGGTGCTGCCGGTGCTGGTGGGCACCCGCGCGGCCGTGGCGGCCCTTACCCGTCCCGAGTGCCACGGCTCGCTGCTCAAAGCGCTGCTGGCCCAGGGATGGCAGGACGTAAATTACCTGTTTGAAACCGGGGCGTGGTTTGAGCTGACCGATATGCTCGGCACCCGGGGGCACCGACTCGCCCCGCCAAAAGTAGAGCCGGCAGGCATCACGGACGCTCAGGAACCGGAGATGACGACCGAGCGGCAGATGGCGAAGCTCCACGCCGTGACCAAATCGCACGTTTTTGACCACGACCGCGACGCGTTGCGGGCGGCGGGGGAAAAGGCCACCATCGAAGAAGCCTCGGAGCTGCTGGATTACATTTTCCGGGAAGTGAAAAGCCGCAAGCTGGCCGAGCAGGCGGCGGCTGATTTGCACCCCCATTACCACCGCTAGAGTTGCCTGGATTTACAGAGATTGGATTTACAAAAAAAGCGCTGATAGCCCCAATAAGCGGGTTTTTGGCTTAGTTTGTGTACGTATATACGCACAAAACAACCCCATTTTAACCCTCCCTGACCGTGTTTAACGCCGATTTTTACCCGACCCCGGATGCGGTCATTGAGCAGATACTGGCCCCGTTGTACCGCACGTACCTGGGCTACCCGGAATCGTCGTTTTTCGGTCCCCGGCCGGGGGGGCAACCGGTGGAGATGCGGGATTTCCCCCACGCCACGGTACTCGACCCGAGCGCCGGCAGCGGGGCCATTCTCGACTACGTGGGCAAGGTGCTCGACGCGCAGGCCCGGAACGGGCACCAGCGGGATAAAAAGCTCTATTGCTTTGAAACCGACCCGACTTTGCAGGCCACGCTGCAAGGCAAAAATTACCGGCTGCTGGGACAGGACTTTTTAAAGTACAGCGGCGATATGCCCATTTCGTGCATCGTGATGAACCCGCCTTTTTCCTGCGGTGACCAGCACGTTTTGCACGCTTACAGCATCGTGGAGCCCCAGGGCCAGGTGGTGGCCCTGGTGAACTCGGAAACGCTGCGCAACCCCTGCACCCGCACCCGCCAGCAGTTGCTGACCCTGATTGAGCAGGTGGGCGGCACGGTGGAGGAGCTGGGGGCCTGCTTCAAGCACTCGGAGCGGCCTACGGACGTGGAAGTGAGCATTATCCGGCTGCAAAAACCTGAGGGCGAGGACCGCTTTAGCTTCAACTGGCAGAACAAGAGCCAGGAGCGTGACTTTGACACCAGCCGCCACAACACCCGGGAAGTGGCCGGGTGCGACGTTATCGGCAATATGCTGACCCAATACGACTGTTTGCGGGAGCAGTTTATGCACCTGCTGCGCGCCATCGACGGCATCAAGCACTACGGGCAGGGGTTGACCCACTCGCGCGGCGTGCGCGACGCCTGGCGCATTGCCCGCGACGTCATCGAGCGGCCGGAGGGCAAGCGCGGCGAGAGCTACCGGGGGCAGTACCTGGGCTTCACCGAGGAAATGCGCCAGCAGATATGGGGCGTGGTGCTGGAGAAGGTCAACATTCAAAAATTCATGACGCACGCGGTGCGCGAGAACTTCACCAAGTTCAGCGAGCAGACCGGCTACCTGGATTTCACCCGCGAGAACGTGTTTCAGCTCATCAGCATGGTGCTCGACAATACCGGCAACATTCTGGAGGTGGCCGTTGGCCAGCTCTTCGACAAGTTCACCCAGTACCACCACGAGAACCGCTGCCACGTCGAGGGCTGGAAAACCAATTCCCGCTACAAGGTGAACCGCAAGCTGATTTTACCCAACTGGGTTTCGTTTGGCGAGTATTCCAACGGCTTTGAGGTGGATTACCGGAACCGCGACAGGTACAGCGACGTGGACAAGGTATGCGCTTACCTGACGGGCGAGAAGTACGAAAACATCTGCCTGATTTCGGATGCGTTGGAAGTCAAATTCCGGGAATTGGGGCGGGTGGGGTCGGGCACGTTCGACAACGTGTGCGAGAGCAGGTTTTTCAAGATTCGCTTCTTTAAGAAGGGCACCATCCACCTGGAGTTTTTAGATTCCAGGCTGCACGAGGAATTTAACCTCCGCGCCTGTGCCGGCAAACAGTGGCTGCCAGCCGAGGAGCAGCAGGCCTACCAGACCCGCAAAGCCAGCCCCTTCCCCAAGGCCAAGCCGGCCCCGGGCACGGACCTGGCCGCACTGGTGGGCGGCGGCGCAGAGCGCGAGCAGGTGTTACAGTACCTGCTGGGCAGCGGGGCCAACGAGGTAGCCCAGGTGGTGAGTACGCCGGTCGCGGTGCAGCCGGACCCCGCCAGCCGGGTGAACGAGTGGGCCGGGGCAGAAGAAGCGCAGGTTGAAAACAACGAAGCTTGCCGGACCCTGCGCCGGCCATTGAGCTACCCAACAAGCCACCAGACAAGCCGGCAGATGGGCTTGTTTTCCGAACCACCGGCCCTGCTTAAAGCAGCGTGAGGCCGGAATCGGTTTGGGTGTACCTTCGTGCGCCGATACGAACACGGCACCCTTTTCCTTACCCCACTGCCTGCCCGTACATGGGGCCAAATTACCTTTTTTCAACTTGTTAGAACAAAAGAGGTTTTCTGTTCCAGCTTGCCCCTAGAAAACACATCACTTTTTTTCAGCCCGTTTCATATGAATGCTTTTACTCGCCTGCGTCGCGCCGTGTGCCCGACCCTGCGCCTGGCTGGCTGCGCGTTGTTGTTCGCCGGAGGCCCCGTGCGGGCCCAGGTGCCCGGATTTGAGACGGAGCCCGATACGGTGCGGGCCCTGCCGAACATCGAGCTGACCACGGTGGACGTGTTGCCGAGCACGGTGGACACCAAGGGGTGGCTGTTGCTGGACAAGGACATTCAACTGGAGCTGGGCGGGGCAGTCCACAACCTCTACGACTTCAAGTTCGACAAGGCCGACCGGCAGTTTCGTTCGCTGCGTCGCCGCTACCCCGACCACCCCATGCCCTACTTTCTGCTGGGCCTGAGCACGTGGTGGAAAATCATGCCTTCCAACACGTACGCCACCGAGTACGACAAGCGGTTTTTTGCTTACTTCGACACGGCCATTGTCAAGGCCCAGCGCCTCTACGATGGCGATAATCAAAACTACGAAGCCAGCTTTTTCCTCTCGGCCGCCTACGGCTTCGATGCCCGCCTGCACGCCGAGCGCCGCGACTGGCGCCAGGCCACGGTGAGCAGCAAACGCGCCCTCACTTACCTGCAAAAGAGCCGGCAGGCCAACGGCCTGAGCCCGGAATTTGCTTTTGGGGAAGCGCTGTTCAATTATTACGCCGACTGGGTTGCCGGCGAGTACCCGTGGCTGCGCCCGGTGCTGCTCTTCTTCCCCAAGGGCAACCGGGCACTGGGCCTGGCCCAGCTGGGCACGGCGGCCCGCGAGGGCTTTTACACCGGCACCGAGGCCCGCTTCTTTCAGATGCGGATTCTGGCCAGTGACCAGGAAAAACGGGTCGCTGAAGCCATGCAGACTTCGCGGACCCTGACCCGGGAGTTTCCCGATAATGCCTGCTTTGCGCGCTCCTACGCCAACCACACTTTTACCGAGGGAGAGTGGGCGGAGTGCGAACGTACCAGCCGCGAGATTCTCACCAAGCTCAACCAGGGGATGCCCGGCTACGAGGGCACCAGCGGCCGCGCAGCCACCTACTATCTGGGCTACCTGATGGAGGAACGCCACCACGACCCGGGCCGGGCCCAGGATTACTACCGGCGCTGCCTGGTCTTCTCCGAGTCCGTGAACCAGGCCAAGGGCGGTTACTACCTGTTTGCGCTGGCCAATTTGGGGCGCATTGCCGGCACGCAACGCAACGTGGTCGATGCCCGTCGCTACTTCGAGCAAGTGCTGGCCCTGGCCAGCCGGAAGTCGCCCCTCTACCGGGATGCCCGCACCTACCTGCGCCAGCACCCGGCCACTGCGCCCGTCAACAGTGGCCGCAGTGCAGTGAGTCCATCAAAGCTGGTCCTGGGCACCCGTTAATCGGTCCCGGCGAAGCCGGGCCACAGCGCCAATACCGAAAGAGGCCCCGGCAGTGCTGCCGGGGCCTCTTTTTGGCCTTTTTAAGGCCTCTTTTGTGGGCTTTCAGGCAGCTGATGCTCGCTCATCAGCCACCCAAAGGGTCCGGTTTAGTTTTTGGGCGGCACCGAAGGATGCGGGTTTTCGTTGCCGTAGGGTATGCCCCAGATGTTTTCGAGGCGGGGCTCGAGTTCGGCTACCTGAAAGGTATTGGCCAGGGCCTCGGCACCGGCGTTGTTGGTGATGGATTCCATTGGAATGCGTTGAAAAATGAAACGATGAAAGTGATGAAAGGACAGCGGCTGTCAGGGCACACTATCGGCCGGGTACGCTGGGCGCGGGGTTTTCCACGTCGCGCCCGCCGGGCATGAGCCAGACGTTTTCGAAACGGGGTTCGAGTTCGGCGACCTGGAAGTCGCTGGCCAGGGCTTCGGCACTGGCGGGGGCAGGGGTTGCGGGGGTATTCATGAAAAAGGGTAAAAAAAGTGGACGGGTGGGGGAGGAGACGGCGGCGGGGGCCCACCCGGTAAAGGACCCCGTGCCGTTTGCTAGGAGGCCCCCACCGGGGGAGCCCCGGGCCGCCGCCACCGAAGGCCCAGGTCGAGGACGAAGCGGACCAGAACGAGGTATAACGCGAGTACCACGAATTGGGACCGGTTCACGTCCGCCGCCTGGAACGTGCCGTGGAGCAGCTTGCCGAGCAAAGTCAGAACAACCGAAGGAAAGGCGAGCACCAGGCCGGCGTTGTGCCAGCAGGTGTAGCCGATGAAAAAGAACAGCAGCGCCCCGTTGAGCAGGCCGTAGGTGAAAAGGGCGGCCTGCGGACCCGGGCGCAACGCCCGGCCCCGGCGGGCCACGAGCTGGCGCACGCCGGCTACACTGCATACCTGCCGCACCACGACTTCGGCCCGGGGCAGCAGGTTGGGCGTGTTGGTCAGGTCGGCCAGGAGCCAGTAGCCGTCGTGGCGCACGAAGGGGTTGAACTGCCACAGGGCAGTGATGCCCACGGCCCCGGCAACAAAGCGCAACGGGGCGTAGCCGCTGAGCAGGTAGCCCCCGGCCAGCACCCCGGCGTACAGCAACTGGGCGTGGATGCCGGCCAGGTTGGCGATGACGCGCGCGTGCTTGCCGGCCAGCCAGATGCCGGTCACGTCGGCGTAAAGCACCGGAAACAGGTAGGCGTACATTCCAAAGCCGATGCCGCCGTGCCGGACGCCGGCCCGGGCGGTGGCGGCCACGTGGCCCAGCTCGTGCAGCAACACCGAGCCGTACACCAGCGGCAACGTCAGCCAAAGCTGGGAACTGGTCGGCAGCTGGGCCGCCGGGGCCAGAAAATAGCCAGCCGCGAGCAGAGCCGTAAGCAGGGCCGAAGTCCACCAGAACACGCCCGGGGCGTAGCAGGGCCGCAGCCAAGCCGAGAGCCAGCCGGCCAGTGGGGCGGGAATAAACTCCACCCGCAGCCGCAGCGCGGGCACGGGCAACCGGGGGCGCAGGGCCACCGAGTCGTTGCGGAGCAACCCGTACCCACCAAACCGGTCTTCGACCAGCCCCGCGAAAGCAGACGGACTCAGGTCGCGGGAGAATCGGGCGTTGAAGGCCGTCCGGGCCGCGTCCAGCGAGTCGGCCCCGGCCAGCAGCCGGAACAGGTCGGCCGCCGCCGTGCTGACCAGCAGGTGGCGGTCGCCGGGCGCGGCAATCACCCAGCGGGCAGCATCGAAGGGGCGGAGCAGGGTCGCGTCGGTGAGCATGGAATCTTTCTTAGGCGACGACGGGCTGCTGCACGCGGTGGCGGGCCGCGGCGAGTTTGGCTTCTATGTCCGTGCGGTAAAAGCCGCAACGGGCGATGTGGTGGGATACCAGGTTGCGCAAGCCGGTGAGCTGGAAAGGACCGGCCAGGGCGAGGGCCCGGCCAAAGTGTTCCTGCGCGAGGGCGAAGAGCGCATCGGCCGTGCCGCTGGTATAGAGGTAGGGATGCACCTGGGCACCGGTCAGGACGCGGGGGGCGAGGCCCTGGGCTTCGAGGTACGCTTCAACCTGGGCATGGGCGTAGGTGTACTGCCCTTGTTCCCAGTCGGTGCGGAAGTCCTCTACATCGTCCAGGCACTGCAAAGCCACGTGGACGTGCCGCAGGCATTCGAGCAGCGGAGCCACCGGCTCCGTGGTGCCGCCCAGGCAGGCCAGGGCGTGAACGACGGCGTTGCAGACGGCCGATTTGCCGGCCGCCAGCGCCTCGAACGATTCGCGTGAGAAGTCGCGCGGGCCCACGTTCATGGCCTTTTCAAGCAAGGTGCCGGCCACGTACTGCTTTTTACAGGCATCAAGCTGCGCCCAGAACGGGTCGCCGGTCGGAAACAGGTCCGACAGGCCCCGCACCGCACGCTCGTAGAGGTCGCAGTAAACGAGCAGCCGTTGGGTGGCCAGCTGGTTGCCGGCCACAGCAGCCGCAGTCGGTGGCAGGGGTGGGGCAGGGGGAAGGACTGGAGCCGCGTCGAGCACGTGGTCCACGACGAGTAAAAAGCGGAAGTAGAAGTAGGAGCTGAAAGAAAGCTGCTCAACCTGCACCGGCCCCACGCCGAAAACGGGAGCCAGCCAGGCCGGTAGCTGCACGTAGAGGGCATGCTGCTGCAAGACGAAGTCGCCGGCCAGCTCCTCTTTCAGGGTTTCGGGAAGGGAGGTGGCGCGGACAAAGTCTCTGATGGCACACATGGCAGAAAAGGGCAGCTTAAAAAGACTACGCGGAACTCAAATTTAGGTGAATAAGCCGAAGTTGTGTCCATGTACGCACAAAAATTCAGGCATTTTGGCGAAATATTTTCGGGGTCTGTGAATTGCTGTGCAAAATCACGGAAACAGGCAATGAAAAAGAGCAGTCAAAGTGCTTCTGTCTGCCGTCGAACCCGGGGCAACCCGCCCAGGAGCGCAGGCAGCGGGGAATGAAAATGCGGGCCGAACTAACTCGAAAAATAATTAACAGGCTAATTAACAGGTTGATAAGCGTGTTTTTGGTCCAATTTGTGTACTTATATTAGCACGGCCGGCAACGGTGCCAGGCCGCGAAGCTCCTCCCGTCATGACTACCGCCACCGCCCCCAAAGCCGCCGCCAAGACCAGCAAGGCCACGACCGCCAAAAAAAGCACCAAGAGCAAAGCCCCCGGCACGGGCGAAGCAAAGCCCCGCTACGACGTGCAGCAGGTAGTTACCGACCGGATTATCCTGGCCCTGGAAGGCGGTATTATTCCGTGGAAAAAGGGCTGGACCGCTTACGGGATGCCCCGCAACTACGCCACCGGCCGCGCTTACCAGGGCATCAACGCTTTTCTGCTGGGCTTTTCCCCGGTGGGCGAATACCCGCTTTATCTGACCTTCAAGCAGGCGCTTGATTTGGGGGGCTGCGTTCGCAAGGGCGAGAAGGGCGAAACGGTGATATTTTACAGCACCGTCGAAGGCAAGCAGAAGCCCACGGGCGGGAAAGGCGACGATTATTACCTCATGAGGTCGTTTACCGTGTTCAACATCTCCCAGATTGACGGGATTGAGTACGCCTTGCCCGAGAAGGTGGAGCGCACCTTTACCCCCAACGAGGCAGCCGAGGAAATTGCCGGCCGCTACCTGGGTTTGAGCGGAGCCCCGACCCTGGCCCACGGTGGCCACCGGGCCTACTACGCCGCCGAATCCGACCACATTCAGATGCCCCCCCGCCTGACTTTTCGCAGCGAGCAGGCTTATTACCGCACCCTGTTTCACGAGTTGGGCCACAGCACCGGAGCCGCCCACCGGCTCAACCGCCCCGACCTGGTAAACAGCGGCGGCAAGGGCAGCGCCAGCTACGCCCGCGAGGAATTGACGGCCGAGATGACCACCGCTTTTCTGAACGCCGAAATCGGTTACGCCCCCGAAACCGAAGGCGACCAGCACGCCAGCTACATTCAGGGCTGGCTCACGGCCCTGAAAAACGACAAAACGCTCGTATTCAAAGCCGCCAGCCTGGCCCAGAAGGCCAGCTACCTGATAAAGGGCGAAACGCCCCCCAGCTACGAAATCACCGCCGCAACACCCACCGCCGCAACGGCCTGGCCCGAGCAAACGACCGGGTACGCCCAGGCCGTCTGAGAGGCCCGCAGCAGTCCCGGAAAATGGCCCCGTCCGGAAAACGGCGGGGCTTTTCGTTCCCGCGCCGAGGCAGTGGGGGAACAGGGCCGGGAATGCGAGCCAAGTGCCCTTGTGCTACTGAAACACACTTTCTGGCTGGGTTTGTGCCTCCCCTACGGTACGGCCGGCAACGGTGCCAGGCTGCAAAGATTACCCGTTATGACGACCGCCGGTATTTCTCCCGTTGTTTCAGCACCGGCCGCCGGGCCGCTGGAGCCCTTGCACGAAACGCGGCAGAACCTAACGCGGGCCGTGCTGAACTATACCAAATGCCGCATCAGCCACGAGGAGTTGTGGGGCGAACTGGACTGGGCCGCGGCCTGCTACGACAAGGCCGGATTTGCCAATAAGGCCGCGGCCACCCGCGCCCACTACGTGGAACTGGTTGCCCGCTAAGAAGCCTGAAAATAAACCGGCCGGAGGACCCTAAAAGGGGGTTTTTTGGTGTGATTTTTGTACGTATATACGCACAAACACATTCTTTTTCAACCCTTTTTCATGGCTTTTGCAGTTTATTCCCGTCCCCGCGCTTCGGCTGACTACATCTACGATTTGACCGACGACGGTTTGCTCGTAATCATCGACCAGGATTTGGGCGGCCGCAGCGTGACCAACGACGTGGTAAACGTGCTGGGCGACATTGCCCTCAAAGAAGGGCTGGAGTCACTGGTGGGGGTGCGCGTGACCTACCGCGACTCGGAGGGCGACTGGTGCCGCGTGGTGCTAAACCGGGCGGGCTGCTACGAACGCATTTGCTCTTTTGGCAAGCGCGTCACGGGGGAGGCCGAGGCCCTGGACCTGCTGCGGCAGGTGCCCGTCTAGCCGGACCCGGGACCCCCGCTTTTACCCTCCTTTGCCCCTGATTAGTAATTGCCTGAATGACTGCTTACGCCCCCGACGTTGCCCCCGTCTGAGCGTTAAAAGTGCTGAAACGCGCCACCCGCCGGACCCAGGCGGCCTGACACGACCCGCCCCATCTGGTGTTGAAGCGGGGGGGTCACTTGTTCTTTTCCCCACTGCCTTTTTCTTATTCTTGAAGAATCAAGGAATTTGACCCTGACAACCGCCGCAGCGCCGGACAAGCCCAGGCCGGGTGGCACACCACCGGCCCCAGCTTGTCCGGCGCTGCCAAGGGCGGATAAAGACGGTGGCCTTCGGACTCCCGACCTCACCTCCGCTACGCTTCGGCCAGGTCGGGAGCCCCGGCGTGGTGTTGGGGGCGAAAAAGGGGCATCAGGGCACACATCTTGCCTTTGTTGGGCAATGCCGGCAACCTTACCGCCGCTACGTCAAGGATATGAATCCGCTTGCTTTTACCTGCCTCGGAGCCGCTGTTTACCGCACGTACAAGGACGATGAGCCCTGGGAGCGGCTGATGCGCTACTGGTTTTCGCTTTCTGCCGACCCATTCGCAGAGGTACAGGCCTTCGACGTGCGGGAGCTGCGGGCCTGGGCCAGCGTGCCCCAACCCACGTCCGAAAATCACGAGGAGGCCGTTTTGCGGTACGCCATCGAAACCGGTGATTTGTCCGGCGTGCCGGCGTGAAGCCCGGCGCGCCAAACCCCTCACTTACCCCCTAACTTCTCGTTTTTTCCCCCAATGCATTCCCCTCGCGGTTGTCAGCCCCAGCTCGTTTTTAGCTCCCTGGTGCGGCCTTACACGCCATTTTGCGGATTGTGCGGCAACGACGTAATCGTGGCCCGGGATGGGGTGCGCGTTCACCTGGCCGAGGACGGCAGCGGCACGCTTGGCCCTGAAATGGACCTGCACCACCGCCCCAGGCCGGAGGACTACCACAATGAGGACTGAGCGCGAAAACCGTCCTGCCGGCCGCCGCCGCCCCCGACCAGTCCAGGCCGGATGGCGCACCACCGGCCCCAACTGGTCGGGGGCGGCTAATGGCGGGTAATCGGCTGCCTTCCAGTCCCCGGCCCCACCTCCGCTGCGCTCCGGCCAGGCCGGGGACCCAGGCCATGTGGCAGGCGGCCACGAAGCGGCCGCAGTCCCCAACCAGGCAGGCAGTGGGGGCGCAAAAAGAGCGCCGGCACGAAAAAAAGCGGGTTAAAGAGGCAAAGAAGCAGGTTTTTGGGGTGGTTGTTGTATTCATTCAGGCACAGCCGGCAACATTACCGGTGCTCAACTTGCTGATTATGAATGCTTACCTGATTTACGCTCTGCTCGAAGCCCAGGTGCTGCCCGTACTGCGCGAATACCAGTCCGACCTCACCGTGCAGGACCGCAATACCCTGAGTGCCTATACGGGGCCGTTCCTGCTGTCCTACCGCCCCACCGGCACGAACCTGCTGCTATTGGGCGAGGCCCGGGATTTTCTGATTGGCGGCGATGCGCGCAGCCGCCGCGAGCAGAGCGAGGAGATGGAAACCTTCTTCGACCGCAAGCGGGCCGAGGTATCGTGGGCGTTAAACACGCACTTCCTGCACTTCGACGGCCACGAGTTCCACGTCCTGAGCCGGGCCAGCGCCCTGACCGTGGTGGATGGCCACCGGGAGCGGCTGCTGGGGCTGCTGAATACCTGAAAAGCGTCTTTATAGGCCGGACACCCCTGTTTTTCAGCTTGTTCGGGTTTGACCAGGAAAAGCCGATACTTTCACTTCCCAATTTACTTCCCCAATGCCCCTCCCCATTCATCCGCCGCTTGAACCACACCCTGACATGACCACGCCGGAGCTGCAAGCGCAGATAGTGCATCACGTACTCCACGATAACGGGGGCTGGGATTTCACTCAGGCCAATAAGCGGCACTTGCCGCGCATTAGTGCGGCTGATGCGCGCACCTGCGACGACCGCAACTGGCAGCCTGGCGACATACTCTGCGGCGACGTGAACTGTGGCGCCAAGCATTGGCATTACCTGCTTTTTTAGTCTGCGGCCGGGGAATGACCCCTGAACTCCTCGCGGCCCTGATGCACTGACTTTCCTTTCCCCACTGCCGGTTGACATTGGCAGGCAGGTCATGCGTACATAGACACGAGCTGAGGGCTTAACTTTGCATTATCACCTATCATCTTACCGAGCTTACCTAACAGTATTTTAATGAATTATTTTTCGCGGGGCGCCCCGGATTCCCTCGGGCTGGCGGTCATTTCCGCCAAGGACCTGGCCCAGCCGGCCAACTTCCACCTGCGCCTCCAGCACTTGCTCACCCTGACGGCCGGGGGCCAACAGCGCCGCTTCGCCCAAGGTGTCGGCATCCACCAGAGCAGCATCAGTCCGCTGGTCAACCGCAAGCAGCCCCTGACGCCGGCCCGGGCCGAGCAGTTGCTTGCGGGCGTGCCTGGCCTGAGCCGGGCGTGGCTGCTCGATGGCGAGGGCGAGGCTTTTCCCGGCGGGACCGTGCCCGTGTTCGCGCCGGTGCCGCCGGGAAAAGCCCCGCCCCGGGCTAAGGCCGGTTCGGTGCAAGGGCTGCGCACCCGTGAGCGCCCGGTACAGGTTATGGCCGGGCTTGAACCGTGGGACCCCGCGCTTACCAGAACCGACAGGTTCTCCAATAAGGAATTGCTGGGCAACCTCATGGAGCGGGTGCGCCACCTCAAAGAACACGAGTGCGGCATGACGGCCGCCCAGGTGGCCAGTGTGCTGCGCGTCCTGGAGCACGTGTTTTAGGAGAATAAGGCTTGTGCGTATTTAGTTACGGACCGGAGTACCTTTACGGCTCACCTGTCTGCATTTTTCTCCATGCTATCCTCGACGCTGTTGCTGCTGGCCCTCCAAGTGCCGGCCCAGGCCCGCCCCACCCAGGGCAGTCGCCCGTCGCCCGCGCCCCAACCGCCCCGGTCGGCCCGGCCGCTTTATGATTCCACCCGGATGAATCTGAGCAACTCGCCGGGCATTTCCCACAAAACGGCGATGCAGGCGGCGGGTACCTACGGCAAAATCGGGGCTGGTCAGCCCCTGAACCACGCCGACTCGATGTTCCTGCGCCAGTGGAGCCCGGCCATCATCGGCGCTCCCGACAGGACGGAAGAACTGCCCAAAGCGCCGAAAGCCCGAAGGAAATAGTCCCATGAGCAACCGTTCCACGAGCACGGGCAAAAGCCCCGCCCTGCTGCTGCCCGAGCGCCCGGTCGCAGCGCAGCTTCGCTTCACTGATTATTACGCGCACTCGCTCGGGGTTCTGCACGACAACGGCTACCGCTGGCAGGTCGGCCCCGCCCGGTTTCCCGTGCTGCCCGGCGGCACAAGCCGCCTGGAGCACGGGCTCAGCATCAGCCACGCCCGCGCCGGCCTGCTGGGCCAGCTCACGCTTTCGCCCGATGGCTACGTGCGGGACGAGACCAGGCAGCCCTTGTCCGGGGCGGGGCTCCTGGTCTGGGTCGAACACCGAACCGGGGAGGCCCAGGCGGGCACCACGCGGCCGGGTGCGCTGGCTACGGTGCTCAACGCAGCGAGGCACCGCAAGGCCCGGCGTGAACTACCCTGGGTGCGGGCCGCCGCCGTGGCCGGACTGGTCGGTTTGGTGGCAGCGACCGCTTCGAGGCACCCGCTGCCAACGCAGGCCTCCGCGTGGGGATGGCCCGCGCTGATGGCCTCGCTCGTGTGGGCGGAAGCCGGGCTGCTTTGGCGTTGGCGGTACCTGCGCACCTGGTTAGCCAGGCGTGCCACGGCCTGAACCACCGAAAGGGGGTGGAGAAACCCAAAAAGAGGAAAAAGGGAAAATCCGGCGCGTGTCGCCAGGCTTTTTTTCAGGCAGCCCAGGGAGCAGACCCGGACGGGGCCACGAACGGGGAAATCATCGTTTTGTGCGTATAAAGGCACATTATTCAGAAGGCAGTGGGGGCAAAATACCGCCAGGGCGTAGCTAAACAAACCTGAATAAAGTTGGCCCAGTGGCTCAGAAAGGTCTAATATGGTCCGGTATGTGTACTTTAGTAGTCAGGCAGGAATGGCTTCCGGCCCGTTTTTAATTACCCTTTTTTTCTTTAATACATGCAGCAGTTAATCATCGTCGGCAATGTCGGCAAGCAAGCCGAAGTACGGCAGGCCCCCAACGGGCAGGCCATCGGTTTCTCGGTGGCCGTGAACGAAACCTACAAGGACAAGGCCACGGGCGAGAAGCAGGAAAAAACGACCTGGTACAAGGTCACGCTCTGGAAGAAACTGGGCGAAAGCACGAAGGTGGCCGAATACCTCAAGCCGGGCCAGACGGTGGCCATCACGGGCCGGGCCTACGCGGATGCCTACGTCAACAAGGAAGGCAAGGCCGTGGCCGAGCAGTGCGTCCGGGTGGAGCGCTTGGAACTGGTGGGTTCGCCCAAAGGCCAGAGTGGGGCCGCTGCGCAGGAGGAAATCGCTGCTGAGGACCGCATCCATCTGAAACGGGAAGACGACGACGACCTCCCCTTCTAGGCAGGTGGCCCGCCTGCCCTGGTTTCGGCCGGGGCAGGCAAGGGGTTTTTCAGGTATTTATTCCTTGTTTTTTCGTTTCGCTTTTTTTCGTTCGCCCGCATGGAATCGCTTTCATACGCCCTGATTCCCGGAGCCGGTCTGGGTCTGGCGGTTCGGGGCAATGTTACCGCTGCCGGCAGTCGCCCCTAGTCGCCATGCTCCGCCCGCAAACCCTGCCGGCGGATGCGGCCGCGCCCTGCCCGCTGACGAAGCTTTCCCAGTGGCACCAGTACCACGCCGACCGCCACCGCATCCAGTTGCAGACAGACCCCGGAGCCCTGGTTACGGCCCGCTACGCCTGGCACCGCGACTGGGCCGCCTGGCACCAGCAGCAGGCCCAAGCCGCCGGGAACTAGCCGCAAGGACAAAAATCCCCGCTTGAGAAAGCGGGGATTTTTTGTACCCATCTTTTTTCATCGAATCACGAGCAGGCAGTGGGAGGAGAAAGCGCTGAGAGTGAAAATAAAGTGCCCTGAGTGTCCAAAAAAGGGCGTTTTTGGTCTGGTCTGTGCAATTAAGTAAAGGAGGGCTGACACGTCAAAACCGGGTTTCTGTCCTGTTTTTTTTATTCAACCATTTTTTTTTGCTGTATTATGGCACTGCCCAAAGGCTCTAATTACTCCGTTTATCCGCAGCCGATGCTGGAGCGCGGACAAACGGACCAGCGCATAACTGCCCAGAAGGGCCTGGTCCTGCTGGACTACCTGGCCATTGCCGCCCTGCCCCTGGCCCAGGCCCGCACCAGTGGCCAGCGTACGGGCTACGTAAACGGTCCCGCCATCACGGAGCACGCCAGCGCCGGGTACGTCGCCAAGGAAGCCTACGACATAGCCGAGGCCATGCTTAACGAACGAACGGCCCGCCACAAAGCCGCCGCAGCGGCCCCCGCAGCGTGAGCAGCCTGGTCAGTGCCCGCCGAGGGTGGCGCGAACGAACCCGCCGCAGCATCGCCCGCGAGCAGGGCCGGTGCTGCCTGTGCAACAAAAAAGACAAAACCGGCCTGATGGAGGGCAAGTGTACCGGCTGCTTTCTGGCCGTGCAGGAGCGCATCAGCCAAGGGGGCTGAGCCAGTACCGACGATGCGGAATAGGACTGGCCGAGGGTGTGCGCCGGCAGTTAATCAGGGCGGGCCATCCAACCGGCCCTAAAAGCATTCCAGCTACCAGCGCCAGCACGAGGAAAAAGAGGCGCAGAAAGACTGGCCCACTGCCTGCCAGACGAGCAGGCAGTGGAGAAAAAGAAGGTGGTGGCGGACTGGAAAAAAAGCCCTGAAAAAAGGTAAATAAAGGTTGGCACGAGGGTAAAAGATGGGGTGTTTGGTCAAGTTGTTGTAACTATATACGCACAAGCGGTAACGTCATTGCTTGTGAAACAACTACTTATCGTATGACCGACTTATCCGCAGCAGATTACCAGGAGCGCGAACGCCTGAAAATCAAACTGGCCCAGGCTGAGCTAACAGCCCAGCTCAACGGCACAGCAAAGGCCCCGGGTTTTGGGCCGCCTTGGTGCCCAACCGAGGCCCGGGAGCGCCACCAGAAACGGCTGTCCCGAATTGAGGCGCTTTGCGCTTCGGTTACGGTCCTCGCGCAGCACCTGTAAGGGCCGGGGCGGGCGGCCCCCTTTCCTTCCGGGCCGGGCGGGTGCCCCGGCCTTTCACTCCTCGTTTTTTTCCCCACTGCCTGATGTACTACCAGCTAATCCGCACTTACGACGAGCCCCAAACGGGGTCCGTGAGGGTGCCCACTACGGAATTAACGCAAATTGCCTGCACCTTGCTGGGTCAGAGCTGGCTAAGTCAGGTGGAGCGCCTTGCGGCGACTGATGATTACCAGGTGTACACCGTGGCCAATGCGAAAGACTACGCCTTGCCTAACCTAGCTGGTCGCCTGGCGGTGGCGCAGGCAGTGAAATCATCGCTTCGGCCCCCCCCCCTATAAAGTTTCTGTAAACGGAAACTTTACGCTGCCTTTGTCGTGTATAAAAAAAGCCGTTGCTTTGTTTTTTAAAGAAGTCAACAGTCCCGCGCCGACCAGAGAGTATTAACATAAAAGAGATTACCAGGCAAAATGTAACGTATATGAAAAATAATAGTGTAAAAGCCTTATTTTCACCAGAGGCAAGAGCTTTTTATAACAAGCTAAGCGACAAGGCAAAGGATAAATTTGATACCAACATCAAAAAGACCCTGGAGGGCTTCACCGGCAATTGGTTTAAGAAATTGCCGGGTACTGACGACTTGTATGAATTCTCCGCTGACGTGGACAACCACTTCTACCGGCTGTTCGCGTTCTGGGACAAACGCGATAAGAATAACACCCTCGTTGTTTGCATGCATGGCATAGAAAAAAAGACGAACAAGACACCTGAGGCAGCCAAAAAAACGGCTGAAAGAATGAAAAAGGCTTGGTTTGCTGTTCCCGTCTGAGGGCCATCAGCGTAAGTTCTCACCCCGGATGCGGGGGAAAAAGAGTACCTGGAAAGCAAAGACGTTTGCAAAGGAAAAAATGAAAAACTCCACAAAGACCGTACAAACTTATCCCTTGGGATACACCGACTACGAAGATGTCCGGGACGAGGCTTTTGGTGCTGTGGGCACTCCCCGCCGCGACCAGCGCGAGTTGTCCCTGAACGCCGACTTGTTGGCCGAACGTATCAAGGAACTGCGGAAGCGGGGCAAGCTGACGCAGACTCAGTTGGGTGAACGCATTGGGGTGCAGAAAGCCCAAATCTCAAAATTCGAGAAGGATGCAGCCAGCATTTCGGTGGGCACCATGTTCAAGCTCCTGCACGCCCTCAACGCCACGGTGGTCGTGCAAGTAGCCGCTGATGAGGAGCGGCTCAGCGGGGTGCTGGCCGGCTAGGCGTGGGAACGGGAGGCACGCAAAATACTATTACCTGACGGTCTGAAAAAGGCATATCCGGCGGGGTTGTTGTATCTGTTCCGGCACAACAACCTCGCTTTTTATGTCCGGTATGCACCTGCTTTTGCCTTTCATGCTCTCGGAGATTACCGACCAGTATTTGGCCGAGGACGACAACCAGCCCTGGGTGCTGGGGTTCAGCGGCGGCAAGGATTCGACCCTGTTGCTGCAACTCACCTGGAAGGCCCTGGCTGCCTTGCCCGAGGCCCGGCGCAGCCGCCCGGTGTACGTGGTGTGCAACGACACCGGGGCCGAGAACCCGCGCCTGGTGGCCTTCATAGAGGACACGCTCCGGCGCATCGAGCAGGCGGCCCCGGCCCGGCAGCTGCCGATTCTGGTGCAGCGTACGCTGCCGGCGCTGGCCGACTCGTTCTGGCTCCAGACCCTGGGCAAGGGCTACCCCGCGCCCGACCGCCGGTTTCGCTGGTGTACCGACCGGCTGAAAATCAAGCCCACCACCCGGTTCATTCAGCAAAAAATAAGCGAGTGTGGCCGCGTTACCGTGCTGCTGGGCACCCGCGAGGACGAGAGCGCCCACCGGGCCCGCAGCATGAGAAAGCACGCCGTTCACGGCCAGCGCCTGCGCAAGCACGTCTTGCCAGGCGCGCACGTGTACGCCCCCATCCGGGACGTTCAGACGGCCGATTTGTGGCAGTACCTGAGCCAGGTGCCCCCGCCGTGGGGCGGTACGCACAGGCCGCTGATTACGCTCTACCGCAACGCGAGCACCGAGGCCGACTGCCCGCTGGTGATTGACACCGAAACGCCGAGTTGCGGCAAAAGCCGTTTCGGCTGCTGGGTGTGTACCGTAGTCACCCGCGACAAGAGCATGGAGGGGCTCATTGAGAACGGCGAAGCCTGGATGGAGCCCCTCTCCGAACTCCGCGACCAGCTCATGCGCGTCCGCGACGAGCCCGAAACCTACCGCCAGAAGGAGCTGCGCCGGGGCTATATCCGCGAGGAGGCCTGGGGCCCGTACCTGCCCAGCACCCGGGCCGCGCTGCTGCGGCAGTTGCTCCAGGCCCAGCACAGCATTCAGACGGCCCACGACGAAACCCTGCGCCTCATCGGCTACCAGGAACTCGTGGCCATCCAGGCCCAGTGGCACCAGGACGGCATCTTTTCGCCCACCGTGGCTGAAATTTACAACGCAATTTACCCGGTGCCCCTACCCGTAGCGGCCGAAACCGGGCGGCGGTTTGCCAAGCGCCAGCGGACCCAGCAGGCGGCCGACGACTTGCTGCGCGAGGTGTGCGGCGGCAACGCCGACCACTACGACCTGATTCAACAGAGCTTGCTGGTGGCCAAGACGGCCGCGCTGTTGCCCGGTGGCCGGGGCAAGCGCCTGCGGGCCGTGGGCATAGAGCAGGTGCTCGACAATTATTTGCGTCGGATACCCCCTCAGTCAAGCGGCTCAGGTACTGAAAAAACCGTGTGAAGGGGTCACTGGCGTTGCGGTGGTTAACCCGGGGGTCGAAGTAGTACCTTAGCGTCAGGAAGCGGCGTCAGCGGGCACACCAACCAGGCAGATTCGCCGCCCCGCCGCCGCCCCGCCGAAAACTGACTACGTGCCGACGTTTTGTTTTTTAGAATGATACGCTAAAAAGCTAGCTCTTTAAAAAATTAAACTAAATTATAGTATTACCCCCGCTGCAACCCATTGATTGTCATTAATTTGAACCACTTATGTGTAACTAAAAAGACGGTAAACGTAACCAAAAAGACGTTACCCGTAACTAAAAAGACGGCAAGTGTAACCAAAAAGACGTTGGTGCCCTGTTTTACCTGTAACCAAAAAGACGTTGCCCGTAACTAAAAAGACGGACGCTATCTGTAACTAAAAAGACGTTCAGTGGTGGTCCTAAGTGTAACCAAAAAGACGGTGCTTTTTTGGCCGTGTCCAGGCCAGGGAAGCGTAGCCAGTCTGCACTATCTGTAACCCAAAAGACGGCACTCCATGCAACCGGAAAACAACCCCAACCAGCATCTTGCCCAACACAACGCGCTGATAAACGCCCGGTTTTCGATGATACCGCTGCAAATGCGGCTCTTCGTGTCCATGCTGGCCCGGCAGGACTTCGGGCAAACCGAGTTCCGCAGTCACCTCATTCCCATCAAGGAACTGATTCTTGATTCGCAGGCGGGCTCTGCCTACGAACGGGTCGATGCCATGTGCCGTAACATCCTGGAATTTAAAATCTACATCGAAAAATTAGAGCCTCAAACCCGCCGGCGCACCAAAAAACCGGCCTTCACCTATATCAACCTGATTTCAACTGCCAGTTGGGAGCCCGAGCTGGGGGGAGTGGTGGCGAGCTTCAACGTCGATGCCCTGCCGTACTTGCTGCAACTCCAGGAGGCCGGTAATTTCACCACGGCCGACCTGCAGGAGGTACAGAAGCTCAAAAGCCCCGCCGCAATGCGCATCTACTGGCTGCTGAAAGAGTACGCAGAGTTTGGGCGGCGCACCATGAGCGTGCAGGACCTGCGGTTCGTGCTCAACGTGCAGGACCACGAATACCCGCAGTTCAGGAGTTTTAAAGCCAAAATACTCGAACCTGCCCGCGACCAGCTTGCCCTTACTGACATTCCTTTTTCCTATGAAGTGCAGCGGCAAGGCAAGGTAGTGCAGCGGGTTAGCTTTCAGTTTGCACGTAAGGTCCCAACTAAGAAAGTACCTGTTTTACCAGAAGTCCCCTGGGCGGCTGCGCTGCTGGAGTTAGGATTGAAGCCGGACAGCATTAAACAAGTGGAAGAGCAGTTGCAGGCCAACGAATACGATGAGGGCTACCTGCGCTTCGTGGTCGATAGAGTGGGCTCCCAATACCGGCTGGGCAAGATTAAGAAGCCCGCCGGGGCCATCTACAAGGCCTTAGTGGAAAAGTACCTACTTTCAGACTACCTGGAGAGCAAACGAGTGGCCGACCCGCCCAGGAAAGCAATTGCCGCAAAAAAAACGGCGGGGGCAACCGAAGTAATCGAAATAGCCTACTCCATGACCGAGGTGCAGGCTATGTACGACAATCCGGGGCCCTACGCGAAAAAGAATCGGCTGCCCACCTTTGAGGCCCATCTGGAAGCCATCTACCTCTGCCAGGGTTTCGTGCTGGAGGAGCGGGCCGGCCAGGCGTGGCTGGTGAAAAAACAAGGGTAGGCATTGGCCGGGCAGTGGGGACCCAGAAGCGGACTGACGAACCCAGATTATCCCGCCCAGCAGTCTGAAAAATGGGCTTTATGGTCAGATTCTTGCCTTTACCAGGGTAAGAATAACCCCCCATTATGACCACTGCGCCCGCCACTGCACCGCCTATTGCCCCCCGTCCCAAGCACCGGTCCCAGACCGTTTTCCTGATTGCATACCAGCCTCGGCACCCGAGTTTCATTGCCGATAGCTACGTGTTTGTCGAAACGATGAGCCGCTACCACAGGCGACGCCAGGGCCACCAATGGCGCGGGTTCAGCCGCTACGGCAACTGCGTCGAAATGCTGCCTTTTCTCCAGGCCATGCAGGAACTGGTCGAGCATCAGCGGTGAAGTGTCGAGGAGGTCGAGGCGCAACTCGCTTTTGAAACCGGGGGTGGCCGCAACTGCAACTGCATCGGCCTGCACCTATTCGTCAGCCTGTTTCGGGGCACGCCCGGCATCTGGCTCAAGTCTTGTGGTCGAAATAGCCCCGGAGGTAGTTGAATTCTTTGCTTGATGATTAAGCTTCCGTTTCAATCCGTCTGGTCGTCGGAACAGCCCCGGAGGGCGTTAAGCGGGTGGCCGCCTCTTTCGTTGGGTTGGCGTTTCAATCCGTCTGGTCGTCGGAATAGCCCCGGAGGCAGGCCCACGGTCACGGCCCACTGCGCCAAGTGAATGTTTCAATCCGTCTGGTCGTCGGAATAGCCCCGGAGGATTGCAGCCACTTGTCTACTTCCTCGTAGGAGCCGAGTTTCAATCCGTCTGGTCGTCGGAATAGCCCCGGAGGAGAGCAGGCCCCGTGCGGGACCGTTGACGTGAGCGGTGTTTCAATCCGTCTGGTCGTCGGAATAGCCCCGGAGGTTTCGGGTTAGCCCGTGCGAAGTGCTTACCGATGTGGTTTCAATCCGTCTGGTCGTCGGAATAGCCCCGG
>JANXUO010000480.1 GCA_025356245.1 Hymenobacter sp. | reverse complement strand
CGGCCACCATTGAGTGGGAATAAACCAATGGTCTTTCATTGCCTTCAACATACTTCGCTCGAACACGCCGGGTACATCGGCGAGTGGCTGGCCGCGCACGGCCATACGCTGACGGTCACGCGGTTGTTTGAGGCAGATGCGGTTTTTCCGGCGCTGACGGACTTTCATGGGCTGCTGATTTTGGGCGGGCCGATGGGCGTGGACGACGAAGCGCAGTTTCCGTGGCTGGCGGCGGAAAAGCAGTTTTTGCGGGAGGTGTTGCGCACGGGCAAGGTTACGTTGGGCATTTGCCTGGGGGCGCAGCTGCTGGCCCAGGCCCTGGGCGGCGAGGTAAAGCCCAACTACGCGCCGGAAATAGGCTTCTGGACGGTGCGCTTCTCGGCCCGCTCGCTCGAACACCCACTGCTGCGGGGCTGGCCCGAAAAAGCCTTGGTGCTGCACTGGCACCACGACACATTTACGGTGCCGCCGGGGGCCATGCGGGTGGGCATGTCGGCGGGTTGCGCCACGCAGGGCTTCGTGTGGGGCGAGGGCATCATCGGCCTCCAGTTTCACCCCGAAATGACGCCGGCCATGGTGGAGCAGCTCATTGCAACCGAAGGCCACGAAACTGCCGCCGAAGAGGAATTTGTGGAAACCGCCGCCCGCATTCGTGAGCGCCTGAAATCGGTATGGAAAGGACGGGTGCTGCTGGAAACCCTACTGGCCAACCTGGTAGCCGTACACACGGCTAATTAAGCTCCTGGTTTCCTAGCACCGTGCCAGTACTGGCCCGCCTCGCCCCACACGCGCTGCAACTCCTGAAAGTAGCGGGTAAACAGCAAGTGTACACCGCCTACCCAACCCACTGAGCCCACCCAACCGGCCAGCACATCGGACGGGAAATGCACCCCCAAGTACACCCGCGACCAGCCCACGCCGCCAGCCCACAGCAGCCCGGCCGCCACTGCTAGCCCCCGCCAGCGGGTGCGCCACAGCAAAAAGCCCAGTGCCGCCGCCAGCGCCGCCGCCGCCATGGCGTGCCCGCTGGGGAAGCTGTAAGTGGTTTCGGGCGCCAACGACACCCACAACAACGGCCGCACCCGCGCCAGCAAATACTTGGCCGCCAGGTTCAACAGCTGTGCCCCGCCCACCGCCAGCGCAAAAAACGCCAGCGCCCGCCGTTGCCTGGCCAGCAGCAATCCCAGCATAAGGGCCAGCGCCACAGCCGAGGCCCCAATTGGCCCACCGGCGCGGCTCAAGCCCAGGGCCAGGGCATCCAGGGCCGGGGTGGCGTGAGTGTGCAACAACGCCAGCGTGGCCTGGTCGCCGGGGAAGCCGTCGCCCTCCCACACCTCCTGGGCTATCTTCAGGAATAATGCCCAAGGCAGCAAAAAACCCAGCAATAAGCCCAGCAACAGCTTGAAATGATGACTCAGAAGGTGGCGAACGAATTGCCACAATACGAACAAATAGGTCATGGCATGGTAGTCCGACGGCTTTTTCTGCCGTTGGACCACTGCATTGAACGGAAAAAGTACTCGGGCAGTGGTCCGACGAATCGCCCGCAGGGTTTTGTTCGGCTACTGCCCACTCAAAACCCTTTCGGCAACTCAATTCCCTTAATCGTTTTGTACAAACTCAGGGCGTTCTGGTCGGTCATGCCCGCCACGAAATCGGTAAGCAACAGCACTTTCTCGTAATCCGACGCATCGGCTTGCTCGCCTTCGGCCCGGAACTGCGCGGGCAGCAGGTGCAGCAGCTTGCGGCTGCGGTGGCCCTGACTACGGTCGAAAATGGCGCAGAGGAAGGCGTCGAGCAAGCCACCGAGCACCTCGAAGCCCGCGGCTTCGATTTCGAGCACCGGACGACTGCGGTAGAGCTGATTGATGCTCAGACGCTGCACTTCCTGAAGGTCGGCGTAACAGGCTACTTCTTTGATGAGGGGCTGGTCGAACTCGCCGCGCAGGATGGCGGGGGCACGTTGGAACCAAAGGGCCGCCAACTCGGCTACCAGCTTGCCGATGAGGCGGGCGCGGACGTAGCCCAGCTCCTCGCGCCAGTCGTGCCAACGCACGCTGGCGGGGCGGCCGGGTTCGTCGTTCAGCATCTTTTTGAGCAGCGCCAGGCCGGTTTTGGCGTCAATCAGGCCCAGCTTGAGGCCGTCTTCAAAGTCGATAATGCGGTAGCACAAATCGTCGGCCGCCTCCACCAGAAAAGCCAGCGGGTGGCGGTGATAAAAGCCCACCGCCGCATCTTTGGGCAACAAGCCAAGCTCCTCGGCTACGTGCCGAAAACGAGCATTTTCGCTCTGGAAGTGCCCGTATTTCTTCTCCGAAGCGCCGCCGGTACGGCACTCCTCCCCCACCACCGACGGCCGGGGGTACTTTGTGAAAGCGCCCAGAGTGGCGTAAGTCAGGCCCAGGCCGGCCGTGCCGGTGCTGTGGGCCGCGTAAGTGTGGGTGAGGATGCGAAAGCCCGCCGCGTTGCCCTCAAAGTGCTGCAAGTCGGCTACTTCGGCCAGGCTAAGGCCCACTAGGTAGGGCGCGGCGGCGGCACTCAGAAAATAGCTGCTGATGGCATCCTCGCCGGAATGGCCAAAGGGCGGATTGCCGATGTCGTGGGCCAGGCAGGCGGCGGCCACGATGTCGCCGCAATCCTGGTCGAAATTAGGCAGTTGCCGGGCCAGCGCTGCGTCGGCATCCAGCAAGTGCTTGGCAGCTAGCCGGCCCAGCGAGCGGCCCACCACCGCCGTTTCGAGCGAGTGGGTGAGGCGGGTGTGCACGAAGTCAGTTTCGGGCAGCGGCATCACCTGGGTTTTGCGCTGCAACCGCCGAAACGCCGAGCTGAACACCACGCGGTCGTAATCGGTGACAAAGGCCCCGCGCACCGCG
>JANXUO010000250.1 GCA_025356245.1 Hymenobacter sp. | reverse complement strand
CGAGCAAGCAGAACACGCTTACGAGCAAGCAAAACACGCTTACGAGCAGGCAAAACACGTCTACGAGCAAGCAGAACACGCCTACGAGCAAGCAGAACACGTCTACGAGCAGGCAAAACACGCTTACGAGCAAGCAAAACACGCTTACGAGCAAGCAGAACACGCTTACGAGCAAGCAAAACACGCTTACGAGCAAGCAAAACACGCCTACGCGCAAGCCGCGTCCACCTCAATCCTCGCGCAAAGCCACGGCGGGCTGTACGCGGGCGGCCAGGCGGCTGGGCTGCCAGGCACAAGCCGCCGCCAGCAGCAGGATGAACGCCGCCGCGCCCGCCATGCCCCAGCCGTACACGGCGGGCTCCACATCGAGCACGCCCAGCAATGGGAACTGCACCGCCAGCAGCAGCCCCGCCGCCACGCCCAGCGCCGTGAGGAGCATCACCTCCAGCAAAAACTGCCGGCCAATGCCCGCGCCCGTGGCCCCCAGGGCGCGGCGCAGGCCAATTTCGGCCCGGCGCTGGCTGATGTTGTACCACAGCACCCCAAAGAGCCCCAGGGCCACGTTCAGCACCAGAAACAGCCCCACCAGGGCCAGCGCCGCCAGCGGCCCCAGCGTGGCCCGCAGCTTGTCCAGGCGGTCGTCGGCCAGGGTGCGCACCTGCGTGTTCCAGAGGCGGGTGGTGCCGGCCACGGTGCGCACAATGCGCTGCTGCAAGGCCACGTGCTGGCCGGGGGCCACCTTCACGAGCACGGCCGCCCCCTGCCAGTGGGTGGTGTCGTGGGGCACGAGGCGCAGCCAGATGCCGGGCTCGTTGCTGCTCAAATCGCCGCTTTCGCGCACGTCGTCCACCACGCCCACCACCTGGTACTCGGTGGGCGTGGCCTGGCCGGCCTCCCAGTTGGCGTCTTTCGAGCGGATGGTCTGGCCCACGGCCGTTTCCTGGGGGCCGAAGAGTTTGGTGCGCATGAGCTGGCTGATGACCGCCGGGCGGCGCACGGCCGCGTCGTCAGAGGCCCGAAACCAGCGGCCCTCGCGCAGGTGCAGGCCCAGGGTGCGCAGGTAGTCGTCGTCGGCGTCGTGGTACGAGGCAAAGCGCACCTCCCGCCCGCCCCGGTCGAAGCTGCCGCCCGAGCTGATGAAGCGAAACGGCGTGTTGCCCGAGCCCAGGCTCAGGGCCTGCACGCCGGGCAGGGCCCGCACCTGGCGCAGCACCTCGTCCAGCACCGGCCGGGGCATCCCGTCCTGGTCGGGCGGGGCCGAGAGGTTGAGCCGCCACACGTTGGCGTGCACAAAGCCCGGTGCCCGGAAGTAGTTGCGCCCGTAGTTAATCAGGATGCTGCCCACCACGAACAGCACCACAAACGAGAGCAGGATTTCGGAGAGCAGCAGCAGGTTCGAGCGCTTGCGGTTCCAGATAAGACGGAAGAGGTGGCGGAGCATGGGCGTAGTGAATTGAGGAGGATGGGGGGTACCGCGCAGCTCCAGCTTCGCGTCGCCGGAACGGCGAATGAACGCCTGGGTAATTTCAGGGCAGCCTACGTGAGTTATTCGCCGTTCCGGCGACGCGAAACGGAGTTTCGCGGTACGTGGCTACTGCGGGCCGCCGCCGGTGTGGCGCAGGGCCTCCACCGGGGGCAGGCGCGACATTTTCCAGGCCGGGTACACCCCGCTCAGCAGGCCAAAGACCACGGCCAGGCCCAGCGCCCAGAAAAACGCCCGCCAGTCGAGCCCGAAGTTGGCGTAGGCAAACAGGTGGCTGTCGTTGATGAGGGCCAGCGCCCCCGCCGCCAGGCCCAGGCCCAGCAGCCCGCCCACGGCGGCCAGCACCAGGTTCTCGACCACAAACTGGCCCACCAACGCCCGCCCCGAGGCCCCAAACGCCTTGCGCACCCCAATCTCGCCCGAGCGTTCGAGGATGCGCGTCACGTTCAGGTTCATCAGGTTGAGGGCCGGCAGCAGCATAAACAGCAGCCCCGCCACGCCCAGCAGCAGCCAGAACGTGGCCAGCCCGTCGTCGGCGTCGGCATCCTGGTTGTGCCCGAACACCGAGCGCACCAGGCTCGCCAGGGCGGGGTCGGCGAAGCTGTAGATGCCCAGCGTGTGCTGCGGCTCGGGCAGCGGAATGATGCGAATGGCGTGCTGGTACTCGGCCCGAATGGCCGGCACATCGGCACTGCGCCGGGCCAGGATGATGGCCGTGTACGGCCCAAAAAGCGCCGACTTGCCAAAGCTCTCGGCGTTGAGGCGGTAGGGCACCCACACGTCGGCGCTGCTGAAAAGGTGCACCGTGGGCACGTCGGGCACCACGCCGGCCACCCGGTAGTGCAGGGCGCCCAGCTCAATCTCGCGGCCCGTCACGCCGGCCGTGGTGCCAAAAAAGGCCCGCGCCGAGTGCGCGTTCAGCACGCACACGTGGGCGCCCTCGTCGGCCTCGGCGTTGCTGAACGGCCGTCCGGCCAGGAACGTAAAGTCGTGCACCCGCCAGAAGTTGCCGTCGGTGTAGGCCACGTCCAGCGTCAGGCTGTGGCCATCGGCGAAGCCCGTCATGCTGTTGGTTTGGGAGGTGAGGGCCACCATTTCCGGGGTGCGCAGGGTGCGCACGTAGCGCCGGTAAAAATCGAGCGACACCGGCGAGTTGCTCCAGCCGCCGCCCTTCCACCGCTGCATCACGCCCGTGACGTACAGCAGCCGGTCGGCGCGCAGCTCCGGCGCGTGGTTGCCGCCGGCGTCGTCCAGCATGCTCAGCACCACCAGCAGCACCATCAGCGTAAAGCTCACGCCAAACAGCGAAATGGCCGTGAAGAACGGGCGGCGCAGCAGCACCTTCCAGGCAAATTTGAGGTAACTGAGGAGCATGGTTTCTTGCGTTATTTGACGGATGAGTGGTGGGGGTCAGCTAAAAAAATCATCCCACCTGGTTGCCATCAAAAAACCGGATGATGCGCTCGGTCTTGCGGGCCTGCACCTCGTCGTGGGTCACCATCACCACCGTCACGCCGTCGCGGCGGTTGAGCTCAAGCAGCAGCTCGATGATTTCCTCGCCCATCACCGAGTCGAGGTTGCCGGTGGGCTCGTCGGCCAGAATGATTTCGGGGCTGCCGGCCAGGGCGCGGGCAATGGCCACCCGCTGCCGCTGCCCGCCCGAGAGCTGCCCCGGAAAATGGCCCGTGCGGGCGTTCAGCCCCACGCGGTCGAGGGCGGCGAGGGCGCGCTGGCGGCGCTCTTTGCCGCCCATGCCGGCGCGGTACAGCAGGGGCAGCTCCACGTTGTCCACCACCGAGAGGTCGTTGATGAGGTGGTAGCTCTGGAACACGAAGCCGATTTTGAGGTTGCGCAGCGCCGCCAGCTCGCGGTCGGAATAGGAGGTGACGGGGCGGCCGTCCACCTCAATCGTGCCACGGGTGGGCTCGTCCAGCAGCCCCATCAGGCTCAGCAGCGTCGATTTGCCGCAGCCGCTCGGCCCCATCACCGACACGAACTCGCCCCGGTTGATGGCGATGTTGACGCAGTTGAGGGCCGTGGTTTCGATGGTCTTGGTTTGGTACACCTTTTCAATGTCGGTGAGGCGCAGCACGGGCGGGACGGTGGCAGCGGCGGCGGCAGGGGCGGGGGCGGTAGTGGGTTGCACGGGATGGCGGGGGCTAGGGGTGGAGCGGCAGTTCGGGCGTCAGCGCAACGCCGCGTTCAAAGTCATACAACGTCAGCGCCCGCAGGCGGTAGTGCGCCACCCAGCCCGCACCCAGGGCCAGCACGTAGCCGCGCTGCGCCCCGTCCTTCGCCGCCTGGGCGATGGTGAGGTCCGTCAGGCTGATGCGGCCCACCTGGTAAGTGGCCTGGGCGATGGCGTAGCGGCGTTGGGCCAGCGAGTCGGCGCGGGCGGCCAGGGCCAGCTGCCGGCCCAGGGCCGCGAGTTGGGCGGCCTGAGTAGTCACAGTCAGGGCGAAGGCCTGGGCGTCCTGGGCCACGTCGCGCTGCACCTGCTCGCGGGCCAGCTGGGCCGTTTTGACAAGGGCGCGCTGGCGGCCCCAGTCCACGAGCGGCAGCGCAAAAGCCAGGCGCACCTGCTGCTGGTTTTGCAGGTTCAGGTAAGTGTTGGCCAGCTCCGGGGCCTGGTTCACGTAGCCCAGGTTGGCCGTGAGCGTGGCCTGAAACCCCGTGCTGCCCCGCGCCAGCGCCACCTCGCGCTCGGCCAGCAGCAGGCGGCGGCGGAAGGC
>JANXUO010000453.1 GCA_025356245.1 Hymenobacter sp. | reverse complement strand
GTCGCCGCTCACGGCAATGCCTTTTTCTTTGATTTCGGGGTAGCTGCGGTTGGTGAGCTTGGCCTTGCTCAGGTCGAAGGCGTTGCCGGCGGCGTTGGCGGCAGCGCCTACCTCATCGGCGGCGGTGCGGCCGTCGCGGTACACCACGGCAGTGTCTTGGGTGGCTTCCTGGGGCTGGTCTTTGGTTTCGGGCTTGCTCAGCTGGTCGCAGCTGGCGAAGGCAAAGGCGGCAGCCGCCAGCACGGGGAGGAAAAGGGTTTTCATGGGGTAAAGGGAAAGTGGGTTGAGCCGCGCTGTACGGCAGGGGCGGTGGAATGTTGCTTTTTTGGCTTGGCTCACCACCCGGCATCTACCCGCCGCCACAGGCAGTATTCGGCCACGGTATCCTGGGGCAGGTAGTGCGGGGCCAGCGCCGGGGGCAACGCTTCGCTGGGCGTGGTGAGGTAATAATCGGTGGCTTGCCGGGGTGGCTGAGCCGGGTGCGGCGCTTGCCCACCCGCCTGCAAATACAGCCAATACGGGTAGAAGCTGCCTTCGGAAAACGTGACCGAAGCCCCGGCGGGCAGCTTATCCAAGCGCTGCCGGGCGGCCTGATAGCTGCCCGGCAGGTCGTAGAAATAAAGGTTGGCTGCCTGCTGCACCGGGTTGTGCCAGGCAAAATTGACGGCCAGCGCCGTGCCCAGCAGCAGCGCCCCTGCAATGCCAGCCCAGCGCCGCCAGCGGCCTAGCCACACGCCCACCGCCAGCGGCCCCAGCACCAGCGCCAGGCTAAACAACGCCAGCGCGTTGCGATGAAACACCACCCGCCGCAGCCCCAGCGTGGCCGCCAGCAGCACCAGCACCCAGGCCAGGTACACCAGGCCCAGGCGCCGGTGTGGGCGGGCCGCCAGCAACGCCAGCGGCAACAACGCCAGCCCATACGCCGGCCACGGCCCCCAGCCCACCTCGCCAAAACAGTAGGTCGCGTACGTTCGCAGCACCGGCCAGGCCCCCACCACAAACGCCCCCCAACCTTCGGCCGCAGGCCGCACATAGGCATTGGCCGTGAGCGCCGCCAGCCCCGAAAACCCCAGCAGCGGCCCGTACAGCAGCCCCGCCAACCCGACGCTTCCCGCCTGAAACCGCCAAAATAAGCCATCGACCCGCCGTTGCCGGACTTGCTCGACGGCCCCTACCAGCAGCAGCGCCGCGTGAAAAAACAAAAACGTGGGCACCGCCACGTAGCCCAGCGCCACTGCCCCGGCCTGCACCCGCAACGCGGCGCGCCGCCGCGGCTGCCGCCAGTACGCCAGCGCTCCGGCCAGCGCCACCCAGTGCAACAGCGCGTACAGGGCGTAGCCCCGCGCCTGAATGCCAAAGCCCCACAGCGAAAACTGCACGGCTGCCAGCCCCGCCAGCCCCGCCCCCGCCCAGCGCCGCCCGGCCCAGCCCGTCCCCAGGCGGTACACCACCACCAACGTGCCCGCATACGCCAGCCCCGACAACCCCCGGCCGGCCCACAGCAGCCCCGGTGCAGCCAGCCAGGGGCCAAAAAGCGCTCCATTCAGCACATTGAACAGTACGTGGTTGTTGGGCAGCATGTAGTAGCTGCCCGCCACCAGCACCGAGCCGCTGCCGGCGCAGTACACCGCCGAAAACACTTCGTCGTAGGCTGGGAGCATCTGCACGGCTCCCCAGCCCCAAAGGCTGGCTGCCAGTACCAGCAGCAACGCCAGCCACGGCGCATCGGCCCGCCCCCAACGGTGGCGCGGTGCCGGCAGCACGGGTTGCGGCCAACGCCAGTGCGCCAGGGCAGTGCCCAGCAAGCCTGCCAGGGCCACCAAAACCAGCCAGTTGCCCTGCATTTTTACGGCGGGCGTGAAGAAAGCCGTGGGCCAAGCCGCTGCCCGGTACATGTGAGGCGTGAGGCCCAGGTACCAGTTGCGCAATACGGCGTAGGGTGCCAGCAAATAGGCTACCCCAGCGCCGGCAGCAGTCAGCAGCAACCCAATGGCTGCCGCTTGGCTCAGCCGCTGCAACCCCGAATACCCCATTTGTCAAGTAGGCTTGCGCATTGGCCAAAAGTTGAGGGCCGGGCCGCCCGCACAAGGCTGCCCGGCCACCTCGTGCCTACTGCCCCAGCACAATGGCAAACACCAGCGGGGCCACAATCGTGGCGTCGCTTTCGATGATGAACTTGGGGGTTTTCTCGCCCAGCTTGCCCCAGGTTATTTTCTCGTTCGGCACGGCACCCGAGTAGCTGCCGTAGCTGGTGGTGGAGTCCGAAATCTGGCAGAAGTAGCCCCACAGCGGCACGCTGGTGCGGCCCAAATCCTGGTGCAGCATGGGCACCACGCAGATGGGGAAGTCGCCGGCAATGCCGCCGCCAATCTGGAAGAAGCCGATTTTACTCGCTTCCGTGGCCGTGGCCGTGTACCAGTCGGCCAGGTACATCATGTACTGAATGCCGGTTTTCATGGTATGCACGTCCTTCACATCGCCCGTAATAACGTGGCCGGCGAAGATGTTGCCCAGCGTCGAGTCTTCCCAGCCGGGGCAGATGATGGGCAGGTTTTTCTCGGCCGCCGCCAGCATCCACGAGTTCTTGGGGTCAATCTGGTAGTACTGCTCCAGCTCGCCCGACAACAAAATCTGGTAGAAAAACTCGTGCGGGAAATACGCCTTGCCCTCCTTGTCGGCCTGCTCCCAGAACTTGAGCACGACGTGCTCGAGCCGCCGCATGGCCTCGTGCTCGGGGATGCAGGTATCCGTCACGCGGTTCATGTGGCGGTCGAGCAGGGCCTGCTCGTCGGCGGCCGTCAGGTCGCGGTAGTTGGGCACGCGCTCGTAAAAGTCGTGGGCCACGAGGTTGAAAATATCCTCCTCCAGGTTGGCCCCGGTGCAGGAA
>JANXUO010000369.1 GCA_025356245.1 Hymenobacter sp. | reverse complement strand
CAGCTTGCTGCCGGCCGCGGATTACCAGTAGCTGCTCGATGTGCAGCTTCGCTTCTCTGGGCGTCTGAAACCGCATAATGGCCGAACGGAAAGTAAAGGGCGGCACAAACTGCTCTCTTAGCGGGCGCCATACCATCCAGGGCAGATACCATACTTTCCGGTACTCTTCTACCTCGTAAGGCAATGGGTTATCGGCGCTGAAGACTTGGGTTTGAAGGATTCTGAAGTTGTTCATAGATTTAGACGGTGTTGGCTACTGCCAAAGAAAAGGGAAGCATAAGATTGGTGAGCGGTTGACAAAGGCCACCCGTCCGCACCACCTCGGCTGGCCGCTTCGCGGCTGGCAAAGGGCGTAAGTCTTACATAAAAATCCTAGTGAAAAGAGCTGCTGACAACGGGCGGATGACCGGGCAGGGTTGGGTTGTCCACTTCCGACTTCAGCAACAAGGGGCGCAGGCAGGCCTGCGCCGAGTCAAGCTGGGGCCGAATCTGGGCCAACGCGGCGCGCAGCGCCAACGAATTAGAAAGCCGGGGCGCATCCTGCTGCGAATAGCCATAATACATTGCCACCCGCACCTTCGACTGGCCCTGGCCTTCGTACCGCCCCAGCACCTCGCCTTGGGCATCAGTTATTTCCACTTCGGCGGTGAGGTTGGTTTGGTACGTTTCCAGCGGAATACCCAGCACACTGGGAATGAGGAGGGTAGCCATTTGAAATATTTGCAGGGCGCGACCGGTGCGCGTCACCTTGGCCCGCACCACCACCAAACGCGCGTAGCCAAAGGTGGCCGTGTCGGCCAGCTCGGCGATGTTCTGCCGCATCTCTCCCTGAAATAGTGGCATCAGCTCCTCGGGCAGGGTGCCATCAATTTTAGTCAGGATGGATGCGTCCACCGCCACCTCCAGCGGCGGGTGGCGGGTGGCGATGGGGGCAGCAGGGGTGCTTTGCAGCGCGTGTTTGGCCAATACACAGGCGGTTGCACTAAGTGCCAACAAACCAAAACGCAGAAGAACCGAAGGTTTGGTCAGAATCATGTTGTTGCTGAAAAGAAGTGGGCTGGACCTGAAAAAACAGGTGGGGTTTGGGCGAAATGGGATTCCTCGCCCCGGCCGATTGCCTTTTTAGGGCTGCGGCACCGTGGCCCGCGCTACGCATACCTGCACATTCAGGGTGGCCGACTGCAGCCGCGCCAAAGGCGGCCGTGGCCCACTGCCAGCTGCCGTTCCGCGTAAGCCGCGCCACAAACGCATCGGTGCTGCCAATGCTCACCAATTGGCTGGTACCAAACAGTTTCGGCAAAGTGGCCGGCTACCAGTAGCTCGTCGTTGCTGCTAATCGTCAAGGCACCGGCTTGGTCTTGGCCGGTGCCGCCGGCCGATGTAGCCCACAGCCACTGCCCCTGGTCACTCAGCTGGGCCACAAACACGTCGGCATCGCCCTGGCTGGTGAGCACCGTGGACCCGAGCCGAACCCGGTGGTTGAAGTTGCCGGTGATGAAGACACGGCCCGAAGCAGCTATTGCCACCGCCCGGTCGCTGCCGGTGCTGCCCGCGGCCGAAAGTTTGGCCACGAAAATGTCGCTCCGGCAAAAAATCCTACTGCGTAGGTGTTGCCTGCCGCGTCAACGGCGATGTCTTGTGTTTGGGCAACTCCGGTGCCCGTTGGCTGCGCCGCCCACTGCCAGGCAGGGCTTTTTGGCTGTAGCCCGGCCGGGCCAGCAGCAGTAAAAAGAAAACCAGTGCCACGACGGCCATCCAGGTTTTGGCAGGAGGGGTACTGGCACTGTGGGAGGGGTTGCCAGTTGCCGTAGCAGATAGTAAAGACTGATTTCATGAGAAATGAGTGAAGTGAGAATACAAAGTCATCCTCCTCATTTCCCATTTTCCGGAAAAAATTCTACCCAAGATGCGGTAGGCGGTTGCCCGCTTCCTCAGCAGCTAATCAGCAGCGCAATCCATTGGCTGCGCTTGCCTGCATTCGGGCCTTAATGGCGCTAACATCATCCTCGCGAATGGGCTTGTGGATGATGCCGCCCACCAAGGCGTATTCCGTGGTCCTGGCAATGTCGACCGGGGCCAGCGACGAAGTGAGGAGGTAAATGAGGCAGCCGCCCAGCGCTGCCTGGTGCGGCTCCAGCGCCACCAAGAAGCCCCAGCCGTCCAGTACGGGCATATTCAGGTCCAGTAAAATGAGCTGGGGCGGTGCCGTCGGGAGGCGGGTCAGCAGGAAATTCAGCGCCGTTTCGGCGGTTGTGAACGAGAATACCTCCGTCACCAAATCTTCCAGCAGGAGCACCTGCTCGGTCAGAAAGATACTGACCTCGTCGTCGTCGATAATGTAGGCAACCATCTCAGCGCTTGTCTAGGTGAATCAGAAAGCGGGTGCCATGGTTCAAGCCGCTGGTTACTTCTATTCTGCCGCCCATGGCTTCTACGTGGGTTTTCACCAAGAATAAGCCAATGCCCCGCCCGCGCTGGTTGGTATGGAAGCGCTTGTACAGCTGGAAAATGTCGGACCCGGCCTTGTGCATATCGAAACCGGAGCCGTTGTCGGTAAAGGAGATGGTGGTGCCGCCTTTCGCATTAACGAAACTTTTTATTTCGACCTCCAGCGTCCGCTCCTCCGAGCGGTACTTGATGGAGTTCGACAGCAGGTTGTAGAAAATGCTGTAGAGGTACGCCCGGCTGCCGTGTATCGTCAGGTCTTTGGCGATGTCGTGGGTTATCCGGCCATCGCACTGGCGTAGCGCCTCGGCTAAATTGGCGACGGCCTGCTGGCAAACGTGGTCCACTACAACTGGCTCCCGCTCCACCACATTTTGCTGGTCCCGAATCGAGAGCACCATGTTCAACTCCCGCAGCACCGTGTCGGCTTCGCCCATGCTCTTGCGCAAATTGGCCAGGGACGTGTCAAATACCGCCGTGTTTTTGCCGACTTTGGTGAGCAGCGTGGCCAGGCCCAGCGCGTTGGCCAGAGGCGCCCGCAGGTTGTGCGAAATAACGTAGGTGAACTGCTGCAAGTCGCGGTTTTGCCGGTACAGGTCCTGCGTCATTTTAGCCTGGATGGCTTCTATTTCTTTGCGGTAATTGATGTTTTGCTGGATGGCAATAAATTGAATGAGTTTGCCGTCGTTGTTGTAAACGGGCGCAATGTCCATTGAAAACCAAAGCTTTTTTCCTGATTTGGTATAATTCAGGATATTCACTGCAACGGGCTTTTGCTGCTTTATCCGCTCGCGGATGCGGGCCACGGTGGCCGGGTCGGTTTCGGAACCTTGCAGCATGGTACCGGGCGTTTTGCCCAACATTTCGGCCAGCGTGTAGCCGGTGTGCCGCACAAAGATGTCGTTTACCCAGACGATGCAGCCCTGGGCATCGGTAATGACGACGCTATTGTCGGTGCTGCTGGCCACCAGGGCCAGCATGTTCAGCCGCTTCTCGGCTTCCATCCGGTCGGTAATGTCTGAGAAGTAAATGACCAGCCCCTCAACGGAAGGAAACATTTTGACCTCCAGCCACCGCTGCAAGCGGTTGGAAAATACCTCAAAGTGTCTGGTGTTTCCGGTGGCAAGGGCCTGTTCGCCGTTTTCTTTATAAATGTCATCAACTTGGTACGGAAAAGAGTCCCATAGCACTTTGCCGAGGCATTCTTCGCGCCGGAGGCCGAGCAGGCGCTCGGCCTCCCGGTTGATGTACGTGAGGTGACCGTCTCCATCCACCGATAAGAAAGCATCGGTAATGCTTTCCAGGATGCTGGAAAGGTGCTCGGCTTGCCGCTTAATCAAGCGTTGGGCCGCGGCAATTTCGGTAATGTCTTCGGCCGCCACGTGAATGCCAATAATTTCATCTTCTACCACCAGCGGGATTTTTGTAACACTTAAAACACCATTTTTACCGTCCTTGCCCCGTATCGGGGCTTCAAAATGGACCGTCTTGCCAGTCAGGGCTTCCTGCAATTTCTCATTAAATAACTGATGTTACGCGGGGTAACGCGAAAATCTATTTCGCGACGAGCGCAGCGAGTTCCTCGCGT
>JANXUO010000346.1 GCA_025356245.1 Hymenobacter sp. | reverse complement strand
TTTCGACCAGCGTATCGTTCACCACCTGAATCTGCTCCTCAAAGTTGGGGTGCGAGATATCCACGACGTGCAGTAGCAAATCGGCTTCGCGGATTTCATCCAGCGTGCTCTTGAAGCTCTCAATCAGCTTGGTGGGCAGCTTGCGGATAAAACCCACGGTGTCGGAGAGCAGGAACGGAATGTGGTTGTCGAGCACCACCTTGCGGGTGGTGGCGTCGACGGTGGCGAAGAGCTTGTTTTCGGCAAATACTTCGGCCTTGCCCAGCAGGTTCATGAGGGTGCTTTTGCCGACGTTGGTGTAGCCCACGAGCGACATGCGCACGGTGCCCATGCGGGTTTTGCGCTGCGTGACGGCCTGCCGGTCGAGGTCCTCCAGTTTTTCTTTGAGGAAGGCGATGCGGTCGCGCACGATGCGGCGGTCGGTTTCGATTTCCGTCTCGCCCGGCCCCTTCATGCCCACGCCGCCGCGCTGCTTGTCGAGGTGGGTCCAGAGGCCGGTGAGGCGGGGCAGCAGGTACTGGTATTGCGCCAGCTCAACTTGGGTGCGCGAGGTGGCCGTCTTCGCCCGCAGGGCAAAAATGTCGAGAATGAGCAGCGAGCGGTCCACGATTTTCACCAGCAGCTCGGCCTCCAGGTTGCGGAGCTGCGAGGGCGAGAGGTCGTCGTCAAACACCACCATGCTGATGTCCTCGTGCTGCACGTAGGCCTTGATTTCGGCCAGCTTGCCCTCGCCCACATAAGTGCGGATGTCGGGCTTTTCGAGGCGCTGCACGAAGCGCTTGGTGGCCGTGGCCCCGGCCGTTTCGACCAGGAACGCCAGCTCGTCGAGGTACTCGGTGGTTTGGTGTTCGGTTTGGCGGCGGGGCGGCACGCTCACGAGCACGGCGGTTTCCTGGGCTTTGGCCGTGAGGTAAGTGCCGTCCACCTTGCCGGCCACGTAGGGGCCGGCGGCGTTGTCGGTGGTGAAGTGGCGGTTGCTGCGGGCGGGCTTGCGCCCGCCGGAGGAGATGTGGGCCATTGGTTTCAGTGCTTGGTGCGTGGTGGTGGGTGCCTGGTGTCGGGTTGAACGGCTGGCAAAGGTGGGGGTTTTCGGTGTTGGGTTTTCGGTGTCGGGTTTTCGCCTACCATCTCACCATCTCACCGCAGCGTGAGCGAGTAGGCCACCACCTGCTGCACCTGCGCCGGGGTGAGCTCCCGGCCAAAGGCCGGCATCTTGCCCATACCGTTCGTGACGAGGTAGGTGCGCCCGAAGGCATTGAGGTTGCTCTTGGTGAGGTTGTGCGCCCCGTTGGCCCCAAGCTGGCCGTTAGCCCCGTGGCAGCGGGCGCAGTTTTTCTGGTACAGAAGCTGGCCGGCGGGCGGCGCGGCGGCGGCCACGGCGGGCAGCAGGAGCAGGGCGAAAACGAGACGGGGCATGGGCACGGCAACAAAGGTCGGGGGCAGAAAGTGTTGCGGCGGCGGGGTGTATTTTTACCCCATGCCTACCGCCCCCGTCACCGCCTTCGACCAACTCGACCCCCACGGCAACTACACCTACGCCGACCACGCTGCCTGGCAGTTTGAGGACTTGGTGGAGTTGCTGCGGGGCCGGCTCGTGCGCCGCGACAACACCCCCCACGAGCCGCACCAGCGGGTTTTGGGCGACTTGGTGCGCTGCTTTGGGCAGCACCTGCGCCGCCCCCACCGTTGCCGCTTGCGCGTGGGGCCGTACGACGTGCGCCTGCCTGCCCCCGGTGGCTCGTGGGCCGACGACGCCATCACCACCGTGGTACAACCCGACTTGTGCGTCCTCACCGACCTCGCCCAAATCGAACCCGTCGGCTGCCTCGGTGCCCCCGCCTTCGTCGTCGAAGTCACTTCGCCTGGCATCCTGGCCCGCGACTGGCGCGAGAAATTCGACCTCTACCAGGAAAGCGGCGTGGGCGAATACTGGCTGGTCTCGCCGCAGGCGGCCAGCATCTCGGCCTTCGTGCTCGACGCGGCCACCGCCCGCTACCGCCTCATCGGCACCTACACCCGCCCCGGCCCCGTGCCCTGCGCCACGCTGCCGGCGTTGGGGCTGGACTGGGCCGACGTGTTTCCCGACGCCGAAGGGGAATGAGTCGGGCCGGGCCGATGCGGCCTGCCTGCCACCCCGCCCGCCCTGCCTGTTCGACGGCCGACCTACTCCACCACCAGGCGCTTGACGACGGGCTGCCCGCCCACGCGCAGGCGCAGGGCGTACACGCCGGGGGCCAGGCCAGTAAGGTCCACCGGGGTTTCTTCCGTGGGCAGGCGCAGGGTTTGCACCGCTTGCCCCAGGGCATTCAGCAGCACCGCCGAGGCGGCCCCGGCCCCGGCCGGGCGTAGCACCGTGAGGCGGCCGGTAGTAGGGTTGGGGTAAAGAATGATTTGCTGGGCTGGTGAGCCAGCGGCCGTAGCCAGCGGCCCCACCACAAACGGCAGCCCGTTGCTAACGCCCGCCGGCGTGGTGACGGTGACGGTATACACCCCCGGCACCAGCCCGGCCGGCACCACCACGCCGGTAATGCGGGTGGCCGAGGCCACGGTGTACGTAGCCGCGGTGTTGGTGGCCGCCCCTCCAGAGCTGGTAAAGGTGACGGCCGTGGCGCCCGTCAGCAAGCTGCCCGTCAGGTTGAGGCCGCTGCCCGCTGGCCCCCGGGCAGTGGATGAAGCAGTAAGGCGCGGCCCGGTGGCGTAAATAGCAAAGTAGGCAGAGACTTTGGAGCCGTCGCCGACGGTGGTAAAAGCCCCGCCGACGTTGATTGCGCCGTTGGGGCTCACCGCCAGGGCCAGCACCGAGGTGTTGAAACCGGTGCCAAGGGGTTGCCAGGCGGTACCGTTCCAGCGGGCTATGTGGTCGGCGGCGGGGTTGCCACCGGCGTCGGTAAAAATGCCGCCGGCCAGCACATCGCCGTTGGGGGCCACAACCAGGGCCAGCACATCGGCGTTGAGGCCGGTGCCCAGCGCCTGCCAAGCCGTGCCGTTCCAGCGGGCCACGTAGCTGGCAGCGGGGTTGCCGCCGACATTGGTAAATTCGCCGCCGGCCAGCACGTCGCCGTTGGGGGCCACGGCCAGGGTGCGCACCGGGTTGTTGAGGACGGGCCCCAGGGGCTGCCAGCTTGTGCCGTTCCAGCGAACTACATAGTTGCCAGCGATACCGCCGCCGATGTTGTAAAAATAGCCACTGACCAGTACAGCGCCGTTGGGGGCCATGGCCAGGGTAAATACATTTCCGTTGAGGCGCGAGCCCAACATCTGCCAAGCCGTGCCATCCCAACGGGCTACGCCACCGATGAAGGGATTGCCGCCGATGCTGTAAAAACCTCCGCCGGCCAGCACGTCGCCGTTGGCAGCCACGACCAGGGAAAATGCAATTCCGTTGAGGCCCATGCCCAGTGCCTGCCAAACCGTGCCGTTCCAACGGGCCACGCCGTCGGCGGCGGGGTTGCCGCCAGCGTCGGTAAACGTACCGCCGGCCAGCACGTCGCCGTTGGGGGCCACGGCCAGGACATGTACAGTTCCGTTGAGGCCCGGACCCAGCGCCTGCCAGCTTGTGCCGTCCCAACGAGCCACGTAATTGGCGTCGGGATTGTCGCCGGCGTCGGTAAATGCCCCTCCAACCAGCACATTGCCGTTGGGGGCTACGGCCAGGGTACGCACAAAGAAATTAAGGCCGGTGCCCAGCGTCTGCCAGCTCCGGCCGTTCCAGCGGGCCACAAAATTGGGACGCAAGGCACTGCTCACTGTGCCGTCCAGGCTGCTGGCCAGCACATCGCCGTTGGCGGCCACGGCCAGGGCGTAGGTGTCAGAGTAGCGAATAGGCCCCAGCGCCTGCCAGGCGGTGCCGGTCCAACGGGCCAAGTGGCCGGCGCTGGCGTTGCCGCCGGCGCTCGAAAAACTGCCTCCCGCCACTACGTCGCCGTTCGGTGCCAGGGCCAGGGCACTCACGGCACCGCTGAGGCCCGTGCCCAGCGCCTGCCAGGCCGTGCCGGTCCAACGGGCCACGTGGTCGGCAGCCGGGTTGCCGCCCGCATCGAGAAAGCCGCCGCCCGCTAGCACATCGCCGTTGGGGGCCACGGCCAGAGCAGCTACCTGGTTGCCGAGGCCAGCGCCCAGCGCCTGCCAGGCCGTACCGTCCCAACGGACTATATGGTCGGCGCTGGGGTTGCCGCCAACGTCCACAAAATCACCGCCGGCCAGTATGCTGCCATTCGGAGCCACGGCCAGGGCCAGCACCGTGTTGGCGAGCCCCGGGCCCAGCGCCTGCCAAGTGGTGCCGTTCCAGCGGGCCACGCGGTCGGCGTTGTTGTTGCCGCCAGCGGCCGTAAAACCTCCGCCGGCCAGCACCTCGCCGTTGGGGGTCACGGCCAGGGCTAGTACATCGGCGTTGAGGCCAGTGCCCAGCGCTTGCCAGGCCGTACCGTCCCAGCGGGCCACGCGGTCGGCGGCGGGGTTGCCGCCAGCGTCCAGGAAAGTGCCGCCGGCCAGCACATCGCCATTGGGCGCCACGGCCAAGGCCAGCACTTGGTTGCTGAGGCCGGTGCCCAACGCTTGCCAGAAGATGCCATTCCAGCGGGCCACGTAGTCGGCGTTGGCGTTGCCGCCGGCGTCGGTAAAGTCGCCACCCACCAGCACGTCGCCGTTGGCGGCCACGGCCAGCGCCCGGATAGCTCCGTTCAGGCCAGGCACGTTAAAGCCATCCTGCCAGTATTCGTCGCCCGCGCCCTGGGTGCGCTGGGCCGTGGATGGGCGGAAGGTGGGCTGCCCGTCGGGGGCAGTCAGCAGCTGGTAGCCGGTGGCGTCGAAGCTGCCTCGTGCCTCGGGGCGCAGGCTGCCATCGGGGGCCAGGGCCGTGGCCAGGGCGGCAGCGGGGGCGGCCGGCGGGGTGGGCGGGCCGGCGGCGCAGGGGCGCGGAGTGCCCAGCAACAGGGCCAGGCCCGTGAGCAGGAAAAAGTTTTTCATAAAGAAGAAGCGGAAAAAACGCCCCGGCCGCGCCACGCGGCCGCTGCGGTAAAGATAGGGCCCACGCCCACGCGGTGCCCGCGCCCCCAGGCGGTGCCAACCGCCTGATGGGGAGGGGGCGCGGGCGGCAGGCGAGGAGCCGGCCGAACCTCCCGCAAAAGAGCCGCCCCCCTGCCGGAGCCCCTCCGGGGGCCATGCAAAAGAGCCGCCCCCCTGCCGGAGGTGCTCCGGCACCTATGCAAGACAGCCGCCCCCCTGCCGGAGCACCTCCGGGGGCCCTGCAAACTTGCTGCACCCTTGCCGGAGCACCTCCGGCACCTGTGCAAAGGTGCTGCACCCCTCCCGGAGCGCCTCCGGCACCCCTGCAAGCCCGCTGCACCCCGGCCGGCGGCCCGCCTGCCCCCCGG
>JANXUO010000277.1 GCA_025356245.1 Hymenobacter sp. | reverse complement strand
CGCCGGGCAGGCCAACTACGCCGCCAGCAAGGCCGGCATCATCGGCTTCACCAAGTCGGTGGCCCTGGAGCTGGGCTCGCGCAACATCCGCTGCAACGCCATCGCCCCCGGCTTCATCGAAACCGAAATGACCGACGCCCTTGACCCCAAGCAAGTGGACGAATGGCGCAAGGCCATCCCGCTCAAGCGCGGCGGCTCGCCGGAGGACGTGGCCAAGGCCACCGCTTTTCTGGCCTCGGACGATGCGAGCTACATCACCGGGCAAGTGCTGCAAGTGGACGGGGGGATGCTGACGTAGAAAAACGATGGCTACGCTTGTCAAACACAGCAAACCGCTTGGTGCAACGAGAAAAAAGATTAATGGAAGCCGAACCAGCCCCCATCCAATTGAAAGCCTGGCTCATAATCCTAACCGTGCTGCTATCAGCTACGGCCTTCGTAGCCTACCCACGCTTGTCGGCTAAATACCGCCACTACCAAAGCCACCGCGCCGCCGAGGCTGCCACCACCTCAATCAAGCCACAGCTCCGCGACGGCGACCTGATTTTTCACACTTCTCAATCGGCCCAAAGTCAGGCCATTCAGTTGGCTACACACTCGCCGTATAGCCACTGCGGCATTGTGTACCGACGGGGTGAGCAATGGCAGGTGTTGGAGGCTGTGCAACCGGTGAAGCTGACGCCGCTGGCCGACTGGGTGGCGCGGGGACAGGGCCAGCACTTTGTGTTGAAGCGCCTGCGCGACGCGGCCACGGCCCTCACGCCGGCCGCCCTGGCCCGGCTACAAACAGAGGGCCGCTCCCTGCTCGACCGGCCCTACGATTTGGCTTTTAGCTGGAACGACGACCGAATCTACTGCTCCGAATTAATTTGGAAGGTGTACGACCGGGGCCTGCACCGCCACCTTGGCACCCTGCAACGCTTGCGCGATTTCGACCTAAGCAACCCCGCCGTGCAAGCGAAGCTACGCGAGCGATACGGCCCCAATCTGCCACTCAACGAGCCAGTGATTTCGCCGGTCAGCATTTTCAATAGCCCGAAGCTGGTGTTGGTGCTGCGGCGGTAAGCAGGCCGATACGGCGCGGCACCCGGTATCTACCACTAAATTCAAGCTCATGTTGCGCTAGTAGGAAGCCAAAGGGGCTTGCGTATCCGGCGCGGCGTATTTTTGTTGCCTTTCGGCGCAGCAAACTTAACCGTTGCTGCGCCCGTCTGGCTGTTTGCACCACGTAAGATATTGCCATGTCAACCCTGACCCTCACCCTCGACGACGGCCTCATGAGCAAAGCCGAAAACTATGCCCGCATTAAAGGCACCGATTTATCGGCGTTGGTGGCCAACTGGCTGCGTTCGGAGGTGGCCAAAATTGACGCGGCCAAGCCTGCGCTGCCCCCCGAACTGGCGGCGCTTTATGGCTGCATAAGCCTGCCAGCTGGCTACGATTACAAAGAAGACCTGGGCAACGTGTTTCTCGACCCCAAAGGCCAATGAAACATTATTTCCTGGACACCAACGTGGTACTGGACTTTTTGGCTCGCCGCGACCCTTTCGCAGCAACTGCTCTAGAAATTTTTTGAGCTGGATTGGATAAACGTGCGACGCTGTATGTAGCAAGTTTGTCGTTCACTACCATTTACTACGTTTTACGGCGGCAAACCAAGGCTGCCAACGCTCGGGCAGCAGTGGCCCAACTGGCAAAGCTGGTAACCGTGGTGGCAGTGGATGCTGCGGTGGTGCAACAAGCCATAGCCAGTGATTGGGCCGATTTCGAGGACGGAATTCAATACTTTACGGCCCTATCGGTACCTCACGCAGATGCGCTTGCCACCCGCAATGCCCGCGATTTTACCCCCAGTACCTTGGCCATACTTACGCCGCAGCAGGCCGTTGGCAATTTTACTTTTTAGCGCAACGCATTAAAACTCGCGCGCAATCGCCTTTTATTGAATTCTTTGCTCTCCACCCAATATTCTCCCTGGTTCATCCTCGTTTGCCTGCTCGTTGGGGCGGGCTACGCGGCGTTGCAATACTCGGCTCAGGCGCCGTGGAGCCGCCGCCGCAACTATGCGCTGGCGGCCCTGCGCTTCGCGGTGGTGAGCTTCTTGTGCTTTTTGCTGCTGGGGCCGGTCATCAAAACCAGCACCACGCACACCGAGCGCCCCGCCGTGGTACTGGCCGTCGACAACTCGCAGTCGGTGGCCCTCTTCACGCCGAAGGCCGATTTGGCGACCCTGCAAACCGGCCTGCCCCGGCTGGCCGAAACCCTGCGCAACAAGGGCTTTGAGGTCGAAACCCGCGCCCTGGTGCCGTCGCCGCTGCGCCCGGCGCGGCTCGACTCGCTGCCCTACAGCGCCCCGGCCACCGACCTCGACGGCCTGCTCGGGGCCGCTACCCGCGCCTACGCGGGCCGCAACCTAGCCGCCGTGGTGCTGCTCTCCGATGGCCTCGTGAACCGGGGCCGCCGCCCCGCGCCCACCGAATTTGGCGTGCCTCTTTACGCCGTGGCCCTCGGCGACACCGTGGCCAAGCGCGACCTGCGCCTGACGGGGCTGGCCTACAACCGCATCGCCTTCAGCGGCAACACATTTCCACTGGAAGCCGAGCTTGGGTTTGACGGCTACGCGGGCGGCAGCGCCACTGTGGAGCTGCGCGAAGGCCGCCGCGTGCTCGACAGCCGCCGCGTGGCCTTGCCCGCTGGTCGCAAACGCCTCAAAACCAGCTTCCAGCTCACCGCCCCGGCACCGGGCAAGCGGCGCTACGAAATCCGCATTGTGCCCCAGGCGGGCGAGTTTACGGCCCTCAACAACGCGCGCACGGCCTTCGTGGAAGTGGTAAAGGGCAAGCTGCGGGTGCTGCTGGCCGGAGCCGCGCCCCACCCCGACCTGAAAGCCCTGCGGGCCGCCATTCGGGCCAACGACAATTTCGACCTCACGCTGGCCCTGCCCGGCGTGGTCCCGCTGCCGCCGGGAGCGGCGTTCGACGTGGCTATTTTGCACCAATTACCGGCCCAAAACGGGCTGGGGGCCGATTTGCTGGCCCAGGTCCTAGCCCGCAAGGTGCCGGTGTTTTTCATCCTCGGGGCACAGTCCGACCTGCCCGCCTACAACCAGTTGGGCGCGGGCCTCGCCATTACGCCCCGTGGCAGCCAGACCGACGACGTGACGCCCGCCCCCAACCCCAGCTTCACCCGCTTCGCCACCGACGAGGAGGCCGCCCGCCGCTACGCCGACTACCCGCCCGCGCCCGCGCCCTTCGGCGACTACCGCCTTGCGCCGGGGGCCGAGGCCGCTCTTTGGCAGCGCGTGGGCCGCCTGCCCACCGCCCGGCCCCTGCTCGTGTTTGGCGGCGCCGCCGACGCCCGCCGCGCCACCCTCGCCACCGACGGCGGCTGGCAGTGGCGGCTGGCCGAAGCCGTGGCCCACGACGACCGCCCCGAAGCCTACGACCGCCTCATCATTCGCACCTTACAGCTCCTCACCCAAAACGCCGCCAAGAAGCGCCTCGACGTCTATCCCACCCAGGACGCCTTCGACAGTCAGGACGATGTGACCCTGGGGGCCGAAACCTACAACGCCGTGTTCGAGCGCCTTTACGACCAGAAAATCGACCTCGCCTTCACCGATTCGGCGGGCCACACCCGGCGGTTTTCCTTCGCCAACGCCTCCGATGGCTCGCCCCTGCGCCTTGGCCAGCTGCCGGCGGGCCTGTATCGCTACCGTGCCACGGCCACGCTAGGCGGCACGGCCCAGCAAGACGCGGGCGAGTTGCTGGTGCAGTCCCAACCCCTCGAAGCCCTCGAAAGCCGCGCCGACCACAACCTGCTGGCCCAGCTGGCACGAGGCACTAAAGGGGCACTATATTACCCCGCCGGCCTCGATAAACTGGCTGCCGACTTGATTAAGCAAAACTTCAAACCCGTGCTTTCGGTGGAAGAAGACCAGCAGGATTTGATAAACCTGAAATGGATTTTCTTCGTAATCTTGGCCTTTTTGGGGGTCGAATGGGCCGTGCGCAAGTACAGCGGAAAAGTGTAGAGCGAACAATTGTACCGCGAAGCTGGAGCTGCGCGGTACAGCACCCCACCCCCGCGTTACAACAATGCCCACCCTGCTCTTCAACAAGCCCTACGAAGTCCTCACTCAATTCACCGACGAGCACGGCCGCGCCACACTCAAGGATTTTGTGCCCGTGCCCCACGTTTATCCCGTGGGCCGGTTGGATTTTGATTCCGAAGGCTTGCTGCTGCTCACCGACGACAAGCACCTTCAGCACCGCCTCAGCGACCCTCGCTTCAAAGTACCCAAAACCTACTGGGCACAGGTCGAGGGCACAGTTTCGGCCGAAGCGCTGGCGCAGCTGCAGCGCGGTGTTCAGATAAAAGACGGCCTTACCAGTCCAGCCGGAGCCGCCGCAATACCCGAGCCAGCCGGCTTGTGGCCGCGCACGCCGCCCATTCGCTACCGCGCCAGCATTCCCACCAGCTGGCTCGAAATCAGCATCTCGCAAGGCATGAACCGGCAGGTGCGCAAGATGTGCGCCGCCGTGGGCCTCCCCTGCCTACGCCTGATACGCGGCGGACTAGGTATGCTCACCCTCGGTACGTTGCAACCCGGCCAGTGGCGCGAGCTTACGGCGGCGGAGGTATCGGGCCTGCAAAAAGAAGCTGTTGGACAAAGCGGTAGGCCAGTGGTCGGGCGAATCCCGCGAAGCGGTTCGTCCGGCCACTGACCGTTGAACGACTCGCGTCAAGGCAGCATACATCCAGTGGCCGGACGAAGCCCTTCGGGCAAATCACCCAACCACTCGCCTTCTCATGAAAAAGCTTCGTTGGTGGCTACTGACCGCCTTTATTGCAGCCAACGCCGTGGCGTTCGTCCACGCGTGGCGCTTCACCCACTTCAGCGCCGACGCCAGCCCGCACTCCACCACCCTCGAACGGCTAACCGCCTGGCAGAAAGCAGGCCTCCTGCTGACGGGCGTCCGCAACCCACGTCCGCAAACTGGTCCTGACCCGGCATTTCCATTCGAAAATGTCACCATCGCCAGCCCCAACGGTCGCCTGGCCGCTTGTTATGCCCGGCCCGACACTGCGCAGCCGCGCGGCACCGTGGCACTATTCCACGGCTACGCCAGCGACAAATCGCGTTTTCTATACGAAGCCAGCTACTTCCGCCGCCTAGGCTACGCCGTGCTGCTGGTCGATTTTTACGGTTGCGGCGGCTCCAGCGGCCAGTCGGTAACGGTGGGCCACCACGAGGCGGCCGACGTAGCTGCTGCCGTGTATTGGCTGCGCCGACGGCCGACGCATGGCAGCAGCAGTCCGCTCCCAATCATTCTCTACGGCGTGAGCATGGGCCGTGGCCATCCTCCGGGCCGAGGCCGAATTGGGCGTGCGCCCCACCGCCAACATCCTCGAGTGCCCTTACGGCTCGATGCGCCAGACGGCGGCCAACCGCTTCGCGGCCATGCACGTACCAGCGTTTCTGCTGGCCGATTTGCTCGTGTTCTGGGGCGGGGTTCAGCATGGCTTCTGGGCGCACGGACTCAACACCGTGCGCTACGCCGCCCAGGTCCACACGCCCACCCTGCTCCTCTGGGGCACCGCCGACCCTCGCGTAACCCGCGCCGAAACCGACGCCATTTTCAGCGCCCTCGCCGGGCCAAAGCGACGGCACGATTTTGTGGGCGCAGGCCACGAGCCGTATTGGAAGCAATGCCCCGGTGATTGGGAAAAAATAACGCGAGCGTTTCTGCATGTTCAACTAATCTAATCAAAAAATATACTAACTCGAACAAACACAACCCTTAGTACTAAAGAAAAGGTTTATTATATCTACAAGCGGCATTATTGGTTTGCGACCAATCATAATACTGTAAAACTGGTTGTTAACGGACAAGTCCAGAACTCGCCCGGCCTCAATTTTGAGTAGGTAAGGGAAGCCTTTCCGCTCTTTAATGCTGTAGAGCATTTTAGAAATGTAGTCGCTATCCACGCCAGCCACGACTTTGTTACCATCAACAAATACAACGTGTACCGATGCTGCCAACTCCGGCACTACGACGTCACGGGCAAATTCAACGCTGCTTTTGCGGCTGTTATAGCAGAAAAAGCAAGCCCCATTCATTCGTGCTAGAAACTGCTGGTAATGCTTCTGAAAGCGCTTATCGCTGAAGTAGGCATACAGCAGCAAAAATGGAACAAGCGGAAGGAGGACAACTGCGACCAACAGAACGGCGGGCACAATTATTACCAGGATGGCTTTTTCCGATGCCTTTCTCAGTAGTTCTTTCATAGCGCAACACCAACAAGCTAATATTTCGGGCTTATTATTTCATGTTCAAAGGTAACTGCGGTAATAACTGCGAAGGCCCAAAAGTGACCCTTGCTGCACGCTTGTCAGGGAATTTCCGCCTGCCCGCACCAATTTAAGCCAGCGCGTCGCACAGCATCAGACCAGTGCTGTAATCATGCGACAATCTGGCAGCGAACCGGGGCTGGTACGGCGCTTGTGAAGCACGACCCGACGGCCTACCGGCTGTTTTGTACTGACATTTCCTCTCCCCTAATTCAACCAACCCTCCCCAATCATGGGTAAAATCATTGGCATTGACCTCGGCACCACCAACTCGTGCGTGGCCGTGATGGAAGGCAACGAGCCCGTTGTGATTCCAAATTCCGAAGGCCGCCGCACCACGCCGTCCATCGTTGCTTTTCTGGACGGTGGCAAGGGCGAGCGCAAGGTGGGTGACTCGGCCAAGCGTCAGGCCGTTACCAACCCAACCAACACCATTGCCAGCATCAAGCGCTTCATGGGCCGCCAGTTTGGCGAAATTACCGAAGAGGCCAAAAATGTGGCCTACGGCATCACCAGCGGCCCCAACAGCACAGTGGCCGTCAAGATTGGCGACCGCAACTACACGCCGCAGGAGATTTCGGCGATGGTGCTGCAAAAGATGAAGCAAACCGCTGAGGATTACCTCGGCCAGCCGGTAACGGAAGCTGTTATCACGGTGCCCGCCTACTTCAACGATGCCCAGCGCCAGGCCACCAAAGAAGCTGGTGCCATTGCCGGCCTCGACGTGAAGCGCATCATCAACGAGCCCACGGCCGCCGCGCTGGCCTACGGCCTGGATAAGAAGCACAAAGACCAAAAGATTGCCGTGTACGACCTCGGCGGCGGCACCTTCGACATCTCCATTTTGGAGCTGGGCGACGGCGTATTCGAGGTGCTGAGCACCAACGGCGATACGCACCTGGGCGGCGACGACTTCGACCAGAAAGTCATCAATTTCCTGGCCGAAACTTTCTCGACCGAAAACGAAGGGCTGGACCTGCGCAAAGACCCCATGGCCCTGCAGCGCCTGAAGGAAGCCGCCGAAAAGGCCAAGGTCGAGCTGTCGTCTTCGACGGAAACCGAAATCAACCTGCCCTACATCACGGCCACGGCCAGCGGCCCCAAGCACTTGGTGGTGAAGCTAAGCCGCGCCAAGTTTGAGCAGCTCTGCGACGACCTCGTGCGCCGCTCGATGGACCCTGTGAAGAAGGCCCTGCAAGATGCCAGCCTGACGACGGCCGACATTGACGAGGTAATTTTGGTGGGCGGCTCGACCCGTATCCCGCGCATTCAGGAAGAAGTGGAGAAGTTCTTCGGCAAGAAGCCCAGCAAGGGCGTAAACCCCGACGAAGTGGTGGCCATTGGTGCTGCTATTCAGGGCGGTGTGCTGACGGGCGAAGTGAAGGACGTGCTGCTGCTCGACGTGACCCCGCTCTCGCTGGGCATCGAAACGATGGGCGGCGTGATGACCAAGCTCATTGAGAGCAA
>JANXUO010000236.1 GCA_025356245.1 Hymenobacter sp. | reverse complement strand
CAGGCAGTGGCGCTGAGCAAAGCGCCAGGTGCCGAACGTCCAGAGCGCCACGGCCACCAGCAAAAAAGCCAGCCGGAAGCCGCCGCCCGACAGCAGCGGCAGCTGCGCCAGCTTCTGGGCAATGCCCACCTGGAAGGGGTTGAGCGGCGAGAAGGCCGCCCCCACGGCTGCCGCGCCCACGCTCACGGCTGCCGCCGTGAGGGCCGGGTAGCCCAGGCGGCGCATGAGCACGAGCAGCACGGGCACCAGCGGAATAATTTCTTCCTGCATATTCTCCAAAGCGCCCATCGTGGCAAAGAGCCCGCTGATGAGGGGGATGACCAAGCCCTGCGCCCGCGTGCTGCGGAGGTGGCCCAGGAGGGCATCCACGCCCCGGCCCAGCGCCCCGGTGCGGTCGATGACGGTGAAGGCCCCGCCGGTGAGAAACACGAAAAAGATGACGCCCGCCGCGTCCTGCAAGCCTTTGGGGATGGAGAGCAGCACGGCGGCCGGCGGCACCGGGGCGGCGGCCACGCGGTGGTAGGAGCCGGGCACCACCACCGCGCGCTGGGTCAGGGGGTCGGGGCGGCGCTCGAAGCGGCCGGCGGGCAGCACGTAGCTGAGCCCAGCCGCCAGAAAAATGAAGAGCGTGAGGAGCACTAGGGGGTGCGGAAAACGGAGCGTTGGCATGGGGCGAAGGTAGCGCGGGCGGGCAGCTTGGGCCGTTGCCCGCCGGGCAAAATCCTGCCGCCAGGCCGTATCTTCGGGAAGGGGAGCGTTTTCCGCTGCTGCCCGCCTGCCATGAACTTTGTCGCTTTCAAAACCTCGCACCAACGCCTGCAACTGGCCCACCTGGCCCGCCACGGCCAGCCCCTGGCCGAGCGGCACGAAGACAGCTTTGCCCTGACCTTGTATGCCGTGGGCGACTTTTACGCCGAAACCTGGCAGGCCCGCGACGAGGACGACGTGCTGTTTGTCCACGTTTTTCAAAAGCCCGCCGGCCTCAGCGACTACCTCAAGCTGGTGCGCCTGCCGAGCTTTTAACAGCCGGTCTGCGCCCAGGGGGCGGGGCCGTAGCAAGGCATCGTGTACCTCTCGGCACCTGCCGGGCGAATGTTATCCAATTAATGCTTCATCTACTCAAAAATTGTTCTAAGTGCATCAAATGACTTCACAATATTAAGCCGTTCAGGCTTGCCAAGCGAAGTTTAACCGACGAATAGCGTCCGTTCACCGACAAGATGGCCGCCATCTACCGATTATTTATAAGTTTACGCAACGCAATTGGAACCAATGCTGCCGCTTTATCAAATCGTTTACCAGAGCACGGCCAACAAGCCCTTTTCCTGCCAGGAGTTGGGGCAGCTGCTAACCTATGCCCGGGCTAATAACGAGAAACACAACATCACGGGCTTGCTGCTGTACAACGAAAACGAATTCTTGCAGGTGCTGGAAGGTGAGTGTCAAGAACTAAAGCGGGTATTTGAGCACATTGAGGCCGACCCGCGTCACGGCCGAATCCGGCTACTCTCTAATGGCCCCATTGGCCGGCCTACTTTTCCCAACTGGCGCATGGGCTTTGTGGGCGACTGTGCCGACTTTTTCGAGCAGGTGCGGGGCTACGTTAACCTCAACAGCCCCGGCCTGCTCGCTACGGCTGCCCCCGGTGCCGTGCCTATGCTGCTGGTGCTACTGGCCGATTTTGCCCAAGGACCCTACGCGGAAAACCTGCCGGTTTAGGTAGCCGGGCGAGGTTGCCGGGCGGCCGGGGCAGGTGCAATACCTTTGCCGGGCCATGCCTTACACCCTCGTCATCCAACACGCCGCGCAAGTGCTTACCCTGGCCGGAGCCGACGCCGCCGCGCCCCTGGCCGGAGCCGCCGCCAGTAGCTGGCACATCATCGAAAACGGCTACGTAGCCTGCCACGGCAGCCGCATTGCGGCCGTGGGGGCGATGGATGAGCTTGACCAAAAGCATATTAACTCAGAAACTCAACTGATTGATGCCACAGGTCGCGTGGTGCTGCCCGGCCTTGTGGAGTGCCATACGCACTTGGTGTTTGGCGGCCACCGCGCGGCCGAGTTCGAGCGCAAGCTGCGGGGCGAAACCTACCTCGACATCCTGGCCAGCGGCGGCGGCATTCTGAGCACGGTGCGGGCCACCCGCGCCACGCCCGAGGCCGAGCTGCTGGCCAGCGCCCGGCAATGGCTCGACGCCTTTGCCCGCTACGGCGTAACGACCGTGGAGGCCAAATCGGGCTACGGCCTCGATTGCGCCACCGAGTTGCGGCTGGTGCGCGTGGCCCGCGAGGCGGGCCGCCAGTGGGCCGGGCAGGTGGTGCCCACCTTCTTAGGGGCCCACGTGGTGCCGCCCGAATATAAGGAGCGCGGGCCCCGCGCCTACGTCGATTTCCTGCTGCACGACGTGCTGAGCGAGCTGAAAGGCGAGGCGGCCTTCGTCGATATTTTTTGCGAGGAAGGGGCTTTCCCGCTGGCCGTGAGCCGCTACTACCTGGAGCAGGCCCACAAAATGGGGTTCGGCCTGAAAATCCACGCCGAGCAGCTGCACGACTTGGGCGGTTGCGAAATGGC
>JANXUO010000232.1 GCA_025356245.1 Hymenobacter sp. | reverse complement strand
CCGGGGTCAGGCGCCCGGCGAGCAGCTGCTGGGCCACCTGGTCGCGCTGGGCCTGGGTGAAACGGGGGAAGGGCATGGGGCAAGTTAGCTGCCCGCTGGCGTAGGCGCGGCGCCAGTCGCGCAGGCTGGTGCCGCTGATGCCAAACTGCCGCAACACCTCGCGGCGCGGCATGCCGCCCTCGACCAGGCGCACGGCCTGCAGCCGCACCGCGTTTGGATAATGCTCATTTTTGCTCCGGCGACCGGGCGGTGGAATTTCACTCATGAGGGAGGTGATGAGTGTAAAGCTCTAGCCGGACGAGACATCAGCAAGAGGGAATACAAGAGAAAAGGTAACTACCGGCCGGCCCGGGCCTGGGCAGCCGTGGGCTGCTCGCCCAGCAGGCGGGCCATTTGGGCTTGCAGCGTGAGCAGGCTGGCGTGGTCGGTGGCGGCGGCGGCGCGGTCGGCGGCGGTGCTGGCCTTCAGGGCGGCGTTTTGCTGTTCGAGGGCGGCCACTTTGCGGGCCAGCTCCTGGGTGGCGCTCACGTTGAGAGTGGTCAGGGCGTCGTAGTCCACGCTCAGGAAGTCGTCGACGTACTTGCCGTACACGAACAGGCCGGCGGCGTGGGCCTCGGCGCTGGCGAAGCGCACGGTGTGGGCGTCCACCACCGTGGCCTGCACGGTCAGCTCCTGGTTCTGGGCAGTGTAGAGGCGCAGCGTACCGCCGGCGGCGGGCAGCTCGTGGGGCTTGGCGGTGGTCAGGGTGAGGGTGCCGTTGGCGAAGCTGACGCGGGCGGCGCGCTCGTACACGTTCGGGATGGCCTGGCGGCTTTGGCTCACGGCGGCGGGCAGCACCTGCTGCACCTCCTGGGCAATGACCTTCTTGACGACCTGATTGGTGTTGGCGTGCTGGTCGATGTAGGCGTAGTCGGTGATGCGCAGGCGGTTGAGCAGGGCCAGGTCGGCGGCCCGCTCGCTCAGGCCCACCACGCGCTTGATGCGCCGGTCGGAGGTGACGGTGAGCGCCCCGGCCACGATGGCCCCATTTACCCAGAGCTGGCCGCCGGTGAAGTAGGCCGCCACGGAGCGGACGGTGGCAATGCTGGTGGTACCCAGGCTGCCGGAACCGGCGGAAAAGAAAGTATAGCTGCCGGTGGGCGTAGCATCCGCGCCGCCGTCCACGTGTAGCTTGGCCACGGGGCTGCTGGTGCCGATGCCCACGTTGCCGGTGCTGCCGTTGGTGTGCAACAGCACGTGGCCGGTGCTTTTGCCGTCGAGCGTCAGGTTGCTGGTGGCGCTGCTGCCCGTCTTGGCGATGCCGTTGTAGGTGATGCTCACGCCCTGGGTCAGGTTCTGGGGCTGGAAGTCGGCAATGGGGTTGGTGGAGTTGTCGGCGGCCACCACGGCCAGGCGGCTGCCGGGGGTGGCGGTGCCGAGGCCCACGTTGCCGGTGCCGGTCAGGCCCAGGTTGAAGCCGCCGGTGGCAATGCTCGTGGTATGGGTCAGCGTCCCGCCCAAGGCGATGTCGTTGCCGGTTCTGGTCAGGCCGTTGCTGGCGGTGACGGCCGCGCCGCCGGTGGCGGCCGTGGTCTGGGCGGTGCCGTCGGCGAAGGTGAGGCCATTGCCGGGGCCCGTGATTTTGATGTTGCCCGCCACTTCCAGCTTCTGGCCGGGGGTGGTGGTGCCGATGCCCACGCTGCCAGCTACCGTGGCGTTGCCGCCGATGGTGCCGGTGCCGCTGATGTTGAAGTCGGCGTTGGCCTGCTGGCTGGTTTGGTTCTTAATGACGCCCGTGATGTTGGTGCCGTCCAGCACGGGCGCGGGCGTCGTATTAGGCGCCATGCCGAAAAAAAAGGTAACGTAGCCATTGCCGCTGCGCACCCCTTGGGTGTGGGTTACGGCGCTGGTGCCGGTGCCGGCATACGACGAGCCGCCGCCGCCGCCGCCCGCCGTGCCGCCGCCGCTGCCGCCCCCGAAGTAGCCCCCGCCCCCGCCGCCGCTGTTGCCGCCGGCGGTATTGGCGTTGCCGTCGCCGCCCGTGGCGCCGCTGCCGGCGTTGCCTACCAACCCGTCCACATTCGCCGCACCGCCCGCGCCGGCCGCGCTCTGGCTGCCGCCCAGCCCGCCGCCGCCGCCGCCGCCGCCGCCGCCGCCGCCGCCGCCCGTCAG
>JANXUO010000227.1 GCA_025356245.1 Hymenobacter sp. | reverse complement strand
CCCCACCCCATGATGAAATGGTTACCCAGCTACGGGCGCCTCTGGCGCTCCTGGCTCATTTTGCTAACTGTAAGCACCTTGCTTGGAGTTGGCCGCACGGCCCACGCGCAGGTCAGTGCCTATGCTTTTTCGGCTGTTGCGGGCACTTTCGTGCCGCTGCCGACCACCGCCACTGCGGTGCCCACCATTTTGGCCGACGACGTGCCCTCGGGCATACTGCCGCTGGGCTTTGCGTTTGTGTTTGACGGCACGTCCTACACCGACGTTAAGGCTTCGTCGAACGGCTTTTTGTCGTTTAACCCGGCCGCAGGTGGCAACCTGAGCAACAACCTGTCGGGGCCAACGGCAGCCACCAACGAGAAGCCGCTGATTGCGGCCCTCTGGGACGACCTCTACGGCCGGCCGGCTGTGGCCACGGCCAGCTACCTTACCACGGGCACGGCCCCCAACCGCGTGTTCACGATGGAATGGCTGAACTGGTCGTGGTACTACACCTCGACGGTGGCCAACCTCTCGTTCCAAATAAAACTGTACGAGGGCAGCAACCGCATCGAGCTGGCGTACCGGCAGGAGGCCAACGCGCCCACCGGCGGCCTCTCGGCCTCGATTGGCCTGGCCAGCGGCACGGGCGGGGCCGGCTGCCCCGGTGAATACCTCAGCCTGAGCGATGCCAGCGCCGCACCCACGGCCAGCAGCACCGTCGAAACCAACACCATCAACGTGCGCCCAGCCACGGGGCAGGTGTACCGGTTTTCGCCGCCTACTACTACCGGCTGCCCGGCCCCGCGCTGCGTGGCTATTACCAACATCACGGGCACCTCGGCCCAACTTACGTTCCGGGGTAATAGCAACGCCACCAGCTACACGGTAACGTACCTGGCCCAGGGCAGCACCACGCCCGTCACCGTTACGCCCCCGCCCACAGCGGCCCCGGTGCCGCTAACCGGCCTGAGCATCTCCACTACCTACACGGCCACCGTAACGGCCAACTGCGCCGGGGGCGGCACGTCGGTGCCCACGTCGGTTACGTTCACTACCTCCAACGGCTACTGCCTGGGCACTACCTCGGCCACGGGTACGGCCCAGCCCTTGGGCGGCAGCTGCGGCGGCAACAATATTTCCGACGTGGCCGTGGTGGGCACCACCCTCAACGCCACGGGCCTGACCTGCACCACCGGTACCCCCGGCGCTTACACCAACTACCCGGCTACACCCCCTACCACCGGCACCCTGCTGCGCGGCGTGTCGTACCCCGTCACGGTGACGACCGACGGCAACAGCATCATCTCGGTGTGGATTGACTACAACCACGACCTTGATTTCAGCGCTTCGGAATGGGTGCAGGTAGCCACTACCACCACGCCCGGCTCGCCCAACAGCGCCACCGTGCAGGTGCCCCTCACGGCCCCGCTCGGCACCACCGGCATGCGGGTGCGCAGCCGGGTCAGTGGCTCGCCAAACGGGGCCACCGACCCCTGCACCCAGTTTTACTCGGGCGAAACCAAGGACTTTACCGTCACCATTGGGCCGGCCCCGGCTTGCCCGCCGCCCTCGGCCTTGTCGGCCAGCAACCTGACCACCACGGGGGCTACGCTCAACTTTACGACGGCCGGTGGCGGCACCTACGCGCTGGTATACGGCCCCAGCGGCTTTAATCCCGCTACCAGCGGCACCACGGTAAACCCGGCCACCTCGCCGGTGCCCGTGACGGGCCTGCTGCCGGGCACCACCTACCAGTTTTACGTGCAGCAAAACTGCGGCGCGGCGGGCTTGAGCCAGAACTCGGGGCCGGTGAACTTCACGACGCTCATCGTGAACGACGACCCTTGTGGAGCCACGCCGCTGCCCGTCAACAACACCTGTACGCCGCTGGCCACCACCACCACCGGGGCCACCACCACGGCCCCGCTGGGCTACACCAACCCCACCAGTAGCTGCGGCAGCAACGCCAACCCGCGCGACGTGTGGTTTACCTTCACCACGGCCGCCACCGGCCCCATCAGTACCGCTGTACGCCTTAGCGTAACCGGCAACGCCGCCAGTTTGGTGCAGGTGTTCTCGAGCGCCAGCTGCCGGGGGCCGTTCACGTCAATGGGCTGCGCCGGCACAACTGCCAACGCGGCCGCCCCCAACCTTGACCTGACGACGCTTACGCCCAGCACCACGTACTACGTGCGGGTAGCCGGATACTCAGCGGCCAGTTCCCTAGGCAACTTCACCATCTGCGCCTCGCCGGTGCCCAACTGCCCCCTGCCCACCGTGCCGGCGGCCCTGAACGTGACCAAAAACTCGGCCCTGCTGACCTGGGCGGCCGGCACGGGCACCATCCCAGCGGGCAGCACTTACACCGTGGTGTACGGCCCGCCCGGCTTCAACCCCAACAACCCCGGCCCTGGCGTGATTACGCAGGCGGGCATTACCGGTACGTCGGTGCAGCTCACGGGCCTGGCCTCGAACACTGACTTCGCCTTCTTTGTGCGCCTGATTTGCGGCGGCTTCAACGGCAACAGCACCTTCGTTGGCCCCGAAACCTTCCGCACCCTGCTGGAATCGCCGAGCAACGACGAGCCCTGCGGAGCCGACCCGCTGACCACCAGCGCCGTTGCCGGCAGCACCGTGGGGGCCACCACCAGCCTCCAGAACGGCATTACCCTGCCAGCCTGCTCGCCGGCCCGCGCTCCGCGCGATGTGTGGTACACCTTTAATGGCCCCGCTGCCCCCAACAACGCCATGCGCCTGACCCTGACCGGCACCGCCACCGGCATGGTGCGCGTGTACACCGCCGCTGACTGCGCTGCTGGCCCCTTCGTGGACGTGTTCTGCCAAGCCGCAGCCGGGGCCAACCAAGGCTTCACCGGCCCCGTCACGGTGCCGGGCCTCGTCAGCGGCCAGCGTTACTACGTGGCCGTGAGTGGCTACGGCAGCTCCGACGCTCCGGCGGGCTTTACGGTAGCGGCCCAGCCCACGTTTGTAACCGCCACGGCCAACAGCCGGGCAGCGGCAGCCCTGTCGGTATTCCCGAACCCGAGCAACACCGGTCAACTCACCGTGCGCCTGGCCGGAGCTACGGCCACCACGGGCCAATTGGTGCTGCGCAACGCCCTGGGCCAACTGGTGCTGAACCAAGCGGTAACGCTGCACAACGGCTTACTCGACCATACCCTCGACACGCACACCTTGCCCGCTGGCTTCTATACCATCACCCTGCAAGCCGGCAACCAAACCCTCACCCGCAAAGTGGGCCTGGAGTAGCGTTTCGCATGTTTTGACTGCTGCTGCTGAAAAGAGCCGGGCTTGTTGCCCGGCTCTTTTTTGTTGGCGGCCCAGGGCGGTGGTGCGTACGCACCTGCTGGTGTGCCAGCCCCAAATATACACCGCCTACCCCACGGCCATCTTCCCCGCCTCGTGCCACAGGAACCCCGGCAGCGGCGTGGCCAACTCCCAGGTAATCGCCATGGGCCGGTTGCCTTTGTGGCTCACGTACCGCACGGGTCCCAGGAACACATACGGCATCGTCAACCCCGCCGCATCCTGATTCTGCTCGCGCACAAACAGCAAAATGTTCTTCCCTTGCGCTTGGTGCTGAATATAGCTGATGCCTTTCGGCGTGTCGTCCGCCGTGCTGTTCTGCGACTCCCAATGAAACAGCGTGTCGCTAATGGCATAGTCGTGATAGAGCGTAGTAGGCGAGTAGTTGCGGCTGGACTTTTCGAGCGTCACAAATAGCAGCTCAGTATTCAGCGCCGCGATGTAGCAGACTCCTTCGCGCACGGAAGGATTGCGCTCAAACGTCCAGACCCCGAAAGCACACAGAATTTCGTCGCGGCTGTAGCGGCTTTGCAACTGCAAGGCGCACTGATAGGGCAACGCCACCATCATGGGTGGAATGCTGATTTGCGCTTCGCAGACGTCCACTACCTCTAGCACCTCCGCCGTCAGGGTCGGCATAGCCCGCAGCGTGGCCAGGCTGTCCAGCAACGAATCCAGGTCCAGCTTGGGCCCCGGCTTCTGGTACAGCAAATAGTGCAGCATCAGCCCCATTTCCTCGCCCATCGGGAGCTTCAGTAGCTGCGGCAATGCTTCCGCCACCTCAAAAACCCGGCGCACAAAAGCCAAAAAAGCAGGCCCATTCGCTTGCGCCAACCGCCACACGCTGCCCACCAACTGCTTTTCCGTGGCCGTCATCGCCGGCGGCGTCAGTACACCCGCCCGAACTTTCAGCGCCGTCCAGCCCCGGTCACCCCGCGAACGGTAGATATCCACCAACGCGAAATGCGTGTGCGCCAAAAAGGCGGACAGCGTGAGCGGCAGCGCGCTTTCCAGGGCGAAGCCACGTATCCGTCGTTCCAACACGCGCACATTCTCGCCGGTGGCCGCCCGGATGTTGTCGAGAATAAACTTCATGGCCTCGCGCTCCATCTGGATGCTGCAGCCCACCGGCAGCCGCGGAAAGCCCGCTTCCGCTTCGCTCAGCACCGAGCCCCCGGTGCGCCCGAGCAGCGCCCGGAATTTCTGCTCGTAGCTGTACTCCTGCCGGGCCTGCCCCACGAAGTCCAGCACCGTCAAACACTCCTTGCTCTCGTGCAGGCGCAGCCCCCGGCCCAGCTGCTGCAGGAACACCGTCAGGCTTTCCGTCGGCCGCAAAAACAGCAGCGTATCCACCTCGGGAATATCAACGCCCTCGTTGAAAATATCCACGACGAACAGGTAGTTGAGTTCCCCGCGCCGCAGCTGCGCGACCGCCGCCCGGCGCTGCTCCGCCGTGGTGTCGCCGCTGGCCAGATAGCTGGCATTCAGGCCGGCCGCCTGGAACTTGGCCGCCATCAGCCGCGCATGTTCCCGCGTGGCGCAAAAGCCCAGGGCCCGCGCCTGCTGGGGGGCCAGCAAATAGCGTTGCAACGCCCCTACAATGGCACTCACCCGCACATCGTTGCCGGTGTACACGTTGGTCAGGTCCTCGGCGGCGTAGCGCCCGTTGGTCCACCGCACGTTGCGGTAATCAACGGGGTCCGTGATGCAGAAATACTGAAACGGCACCAGCAGCCCCCGCGCAATGGCCTCCGGCAAGCGGATTTCCGCCGCGATGGTGTTATCGAAGTCCGGCAGGATGCTCTCCCCATCGGCCCGCTCCGGGGTAGCCGTCAGTCCCAGCAGAATGGTAGGCTGAAACCACGCCAGAATGGGCCGGTAAGAAGCCGCCGCCAAGTGGTGCACCTCGTCAATCACCAGGTATTGGTAATAGTCGCGCGGGATGGTTTGCTGAAAGAAATCCAGCCGCGACGCGAAGGTTTGCACCGACACAAACAGGTAGTCAAACTGCAGGGGCTGCTCGGCGCCCACCCACAATTCCCCAAAGTTGGCCTCCCCCAGAATATGCCGAAACGTGGCCCGGGCCTGCCGTAATATCTCCTCCCGGTGCGCCACAAACAGCAGCCGCGGCAACGTGGTAAACTGCTTGGCAAACCGAGCGTAGTCAAACGCCGACACCACCGTTTTGCCCGTGCCCGTCGCCGCCACCACCAGGTTGCGGTAATGCCCCCGCAAGCTACGCTCCACCGCCAGCCGGTCCAGGATTTCCTGCTGAAAGGGATAGGGCTTGATGTGGAAATTGGGCAGCGAATCAGGCTCCGCGCTACTGTTGGCTTGGCCCAGGGCCAGAGCCAACTTCAGGCGTTGCTCGGGTAAGCTACTATAGGCCTCAAATTCTGACGAGTTCCAGTAGGTCTCAAACGTGCCCCGGAACTTGTTCAAAATCGATGCGTTGTCTTGCGCCGTCACCTTCACGTTCCATTCCAGTCCCCTAGTTAGCGCCGCGCGGCTCAGATTACTCGACCCAATATAAGCTGTATCAAAACCCGAATTACGGCTGAACAGATACGCTTTTGCGTGCAGCCGCTCGTGTGCATTATTATAGCTAATTCGCACCTCAGCCCCAGGCAGCGCGGCCAGTTCATCTAGCGCCTTCGGGTCGGTGGCGCCCATGTAGGTGGTCGTGAGCAGCCGCAGCGGCTTGCCCTGCTCGGCAAAATCTCGTAGCTTAGGCAACAATAGCGTTAATCCACTCCATTTCACGAAGCTTACGATGAAGTCTATGCGGTCCGCCGTCGCAATTTCCTTTCTCAGCTCGGCCTCCATCGTTAGTTCCGAATTGCCCCCGCTGAACAGGTCACTTTGCGAAAACCGCAGCGCCGGCTCTATCCCATCCAAGTGCTTGCCCAAATCGTGCTGCGCGGCCAGCGGCAGTTGCAGCCGCGGCAGCACCGCCCGCAGCAGTTGCCCTTCCGGGGCCAGGTGGCTGCCCGCCGCCAACACATCCGACTTGTCCTGCAGATAGGCAATTATCCCATTGGCCAGCGCTAGTTGCTCACTTATTTCCTCGTTCTTAGACATTTGCCCCAGCACAATGCCCAGCAACTGCGTCAGGTGCCGCGTGATAAACACCGCCGCATCGTCCGGCCCCAGCTTCTTTTCCGCAATGGCATAAATCGCCGTTTCTAAAGTAGCAAGCTGCCCCCGCAGCTGTTGCGTGACAATGGTTTCGTAATGGCCGGTTTCCAAGACTTTGGTGTTATTAAAACAGTTGGGGCTGCAAAGTCGCACCCACGGCACAACATTTCCAGTTCCTACCTTCTTTCAACTGAGCCTAAAAAGTTAATTAGGCTGTTAATGTGCGTAATAAAAAAGGCCAGCCCCGACGGGCTCGTCCTTACCTAAATCTTTTTCCGACTTCCCCGAGGCAACGCAAAGGCTCTTTTCTACTGGCTGACCCTCTCAAAAAGTGGCAAACCGGATAGATAATCGTACAAAAACGCCCTTCCAGCTACATGGCCGGAAGGGCGTTTAAGTTTTGGGTAAGGATAAGCCAGTAGCGGCCGGCCCTTTCGTGCCGAGGGTACCCAGACTTAGGCCACGTACTCAATCGCCAGCGGGTTGGTGCTGTTGTTATTGAGGGCGTAGTATTTGCCGTTGATTTGCTGGTAAAAGTTGATGCCCACCACGCCCACCACCAGCTCGGCAGCGGCCGGAGCGGCGGGGAACGTCGCCACCATCGACTGATTGACCAGCGGCAAGCTGTTCACCGGCAGGATGCCCAGCGGAGCCGCCACCACCGCG
>JANXUO010000225.1 GCA_025356245.1 Hymenobacter sp. | reverse complement strand
TTTCCCGATGCCTGGCAGGGCACCGCCAGCGTACCGCTCGGTGCCCTGCTGCCCGACTTTATCGTTCGCAAGAAAGACGGCGTTGCGGCTTACCAGGTGGCGTCGGTGGTCGATGATTTACGCCTCGGCACCACGCTCGTGGTGCGCGGACTGGACTTGCTGCCCAGCACCGCCGCGCAGCTGTGGCTGGCCGGACATCTGGCCGAAACGGCCGCTTTCAACGCGACGCGCATTCGGTTTCAGCACCACCCGCTGCTGACCGACGCGGCCGGGCAGAAGCTGTCTAAAACCACCCAGGCCGCTGCCGACGCCGGGGTGCTGGCCCTGCCCGGTGGCCCGGCGGCCGTGTTTGGGGCCGTGGCCCGGCTGCTGGGGTTGCCGGTGGGCGCGGATGCGTCGCTGGCGGCGCTGCGGGCGGCGCTCAGCGCACTTCCTTCTTGAATGCTTCGGCCCAGTAATCGGCCAGGCGGGTGGGTTCGGGCAGCTTGTAGCCGCGCAGGCATGCCAGCGTGAGGCGGGTGGCGGTGGCTTGGTCGCAGCGGTGGCCGGGGCTCACAAAGAGCGGCAGCACCTTGTCTTTGCTGCGGATGACCTGGCCAATTTCCTCGCCGGTTTTTCCGTCAAGCAGCGGCTCGATGCTGCCGCGCTCGAGGCCGGGCTCGGTGAAGACGCCCGTCAGTTTCTGCTTGGCTACGCCGAAGGTGGGCACGTCGAGCAACACGCCCAGGTGGGCGGCAATGCCCACGCGGCGCGGGTGCGCAATGCCGTGCCCGTCCACCATAACGATGTCGGGCTTTTGGTGGAGCTTGGCGAAGGCTTGTACCACGTTGGGCGCTTCGCGGAACGAGAGAAAGCCCGGCACGTAGGGCATCGTTACGGGGGCGTAGCTATACACTTTTTCCACCAGCTCCAGCGACGGAAATTTCAGCACCACAAACACCGACAAAATGGTGTCCGGTGTCGGAAACGAGGAGTCGCAACCGCCGATGAAGTGTGGCTCGGTGGCCAACGGTTCCAAGCGTACGCGCAGGCGCATTTCGTGCTGCTGCTCAGTGAGCGAGCGCACCAGGGCAGGCTCGGGCGGCGGGCCGGGCGGGCGGTAATAGGCCATGGAGGGGAGATGTTTTGAGTGTCGTGCTATTTTACGTTGGAAAATTTTTAGGTGTTGGGTTTTAGGTGTTCGGTTTTAGGTATTCGGTTTTGGGTGCTAAATATTTAACTTCCTGCCTTTAATACTCAAACACTCAAAAACCCAACACCAAAAACCCAAAACCGAACACCCAACATCAAAAACCCAACACCAAAAATCCTAACCCCCAAATCTTTGGTTTCCGTACAACCCCTTATGCCTACCGCCCCCCAGCCCGCTGCCGACGGCAGCGGCCCGCTTCTCGAACGCCGCTATTACCTCGACCTGGCCCGGCCGCGCTTGGCACCGGCGGCCCTCATGGCGGAGGTGCAGGCCCATTTGCCAGACTTCGCGCCGGCCCTGCTGGCCGATTTCCGCCGTAAAAACGATGCCACCGGCCCGCTGCAAGTAGGGGAGGAGTTCGAAATCAAAATCCTCGGCCCTTGGAACGGTTGCGTGCGCGTGACCGACGCCGGGGCTACCTTTTTCGAGCTCATCACCCTCGAAGGCCACCCCGAGGCTGGCCGCATCCGCTTTGAAGCGCACTGGCTCGACGAGCGGCCCGACGTGCTGCGCTTCGAAATCAGCTCCCGCGCCCGCTCGCGCGACGGCCTGGTGGCCTTTGCCTACGACACCATTGGCGGCGGCAAGCTCATGCAGGAAGCCACCTGGACGGAGTTTTGCACCCGCGTGGCCCAGGCCGCAGGCGGGGCCGCCCTCGGCCCGGTCACCGTCGAAACCATTTGTCACGCTGCCGACGGCACCACCTATCACCGCTCCTGATGCCCGCTTCGCCCCCGTCCAGCCCCCGTCCCAGCCTCTACGAGCAGTACCGCACCCGGCTTATCCCCTACGCCACGGCCGCCTACAACTTCGACCCCGAGCGGCTGAGCGAGTACACCACCGCCACCGGCTGGCGCCTCGACGACTACCAAACCGCCCTGCCTCCCGAAGCCCCTGGCCCGCCCGCCGCCGCCGGCTCGTTTGCGGCAGCCCAGGACGTGTTGCGCCGCTACGCTTTTCCGCCGCCCAGCCTCATTACCGGGGTTTTTGCGCCCGACGGGCCACTCGAAGGCCGTATTATGTTGCTGCGGGCCAGTTTTTTAGGTTTCTCGTTTTGGTTTGGGGTGAAAGTATGGGCCGTAACCGACGAGCCCGCCCGCCCCACGCCTGCCGGCCCCGAGCGGGTGTGGGGCTACGGCTACCGCACCCTCGCAGGCCATTTCGAGCGCGGGCAGATTGATTTCACAATTCACAAAAATCTAACCTCTGGCGCTGTGGATTTTCGCATCCACGCCGTGTCGCAAACCGGCCGCATTCGAAACCCTTTCTACTGGCTCGGGTTTAAACTATTCGGCCGAAGGCTCCAACGCCGGTTTGCCCGCGAGTCGCTTTGGCGAATGCGGGCATTGGTGGAGGAAGCGCTTAAATAAGCCGATAGCTGTTAGCCAATGGCAGTTAGCTTTCATTCCAATAACAAACGATTGCACCAAATAAAGTATTTGCTTAACTTGTAGCATTCACTTAACCAAAGCGAAAAGCTACTGGCCGCTTCAAGGCCACCGCCATCAGCTACTAGCCAACAGCTAAAAATAAAACCCCTCCATGTTCCCAACCAAAGCCTACGCTGCCCCGGCAGTAAGCGCCCCCCTCGCCCCCTTCAACTTCGAGCGCCGCGACCTGCGGCCCTACGACGTACTGATTGACATTGCCTTCTGCGGCGTGTGCCACTCCGACCTGCACCAAGTGCGCGACGAGTGGGGCGGGGCGCAGTTTCCGATGGTGCCGGGCCACGAAGTTGTGGGCCGCATCACCCAAGTGGGCAGCGAAGTAAAGAACTTTAAAGTAGGCGACTTAGCCGGCGTGGGCTGCATGGTGGACTCGTGCCGCACCTGCCCCAGCTGCCAGGATGGCCTGGAGCAGTACTGCGAAACCACTGGCATGGTGGGCACCTACGGCGGCACCGAGCCCGGCACCGGCCGCCCCACCTACGGCGGCTACTCCAACCAACTGGTGGTGGACGAAAAATATACCCTGCACATCTCCAAGAAGCTTGATTTGGCCCGCGTGGCCCCGCTGCTCTGCGCGGGCATCACCACGTACTCGCCGCTGCGGCAGTGGCAAGTGGGGGCCGGCCACCGCGTGGGCGTGATGGGCCTGGGCGGCCTGGGCCATATGGCCGTGAAAATCGCCGTCGCCCTGGGCGCCGAAGTCACGGTCCTGAGCACCTCGCCCGGTAAGGAAGCCGACGCCAAAGCCCTGGGGGCCCACAAGTTTGTGGTGACCAAGGACGAAGCCCAACTCGCCAGCGTGCGCAATTACTTCGACTTCATCCTCAACACCGTGTCGGCCCCGCTCGACCTGGCCGCCTACCTGGGCCTGCTGCGCCGCGACGGCACCATGATACTGCTCGGCGTGCCGCCCGAGGCCCCGCAAGTCCACGCGTTCAGCCTCATTGGCAAGCGCCGCCGCATTGCCGGTTCCCTTATCGGCGGCATCGCCGAAACCCAGGAAATGCTCGACTTCTGCGCCGAACACAACATCATGTCCGACATCGAGCTGATTGACATCAAGGACATCAACGAGGCCTACGAGCGCATGCTGCGGGGCGACGTGAAGTACCGCTTCGTGATTGATTTGGCCACGTTGTAAGAGGTACCACAACGCGAAATAAGCCTGATGATGCGGATAATCCGCATCATCAGGCTTATTGTTAATACAGTCGAGTCTGTTGTTTACTACCAACTACCGTTGCTTTCAGTTGGCCAGTTGAATGCAGCCTAAAATCAGTTACGACAGAGTCTTTCGTTAGACGAGAATTATGTTTCTCGTCTATATCCTCTTCCGTCAAGTGGTTGACCGTAGTAACTCGTAATGCAGTGTCGGTTCGACGAAGTGTACAGGTTCCATTCCAGCCTCCGTCGCTGCCCCAAGCAGCTATTAACGCCCAGCTTTCCAACTGTCGGGTCTTGGCCTTTAGGGTGACGTAATACAGCTCATGGTGGCCCGATTCATCCTCGCGGTAAAAAGGTACCACGGTGAAGCCATTGCACACTGTAGCAGCGAATTGAAAAATGTTTTCGTAGCGGTTATATTCTTTAAATTCTTTCTCAAACATTGGAGACTGAATATAAAATGTTGCTATTGCTGTTGAATCAAGCTTTTGGGAAGTGGCTAACGGAAGCTCCTTTACGTCATAAACAGGTAGAGCACATGATGCCAAGGCAACCGCTGATGCGGGTGTCGCAACCACAACTTTGTCCAATAGGGCCGGGTTGTTGCTACCACAACTAACGAGAAAAAATGCGGCAACAAGCGAAGCAGTTCTCGGGCAGCAAGACGTTAATTTCATCATAAATAGCACCTGCTTTATTGCTTCACAAACACATACGCATCCATCTCCAACCCGTCGTTCACCTTGATTTCGATGGACTTTACCACTCCGCTTTCCACGGTGAAGGGCGCGGCGAAGATGCCGTAGGCGGGGTTGGAGTACGTGAGGCGGAACGTGTCGCCGTCGAGGTAGTCGAGCGTGGCGGTGAGGCGGGGGTGCAGCGAGAAGCTGACCAGCAGCTGCTTGCCTTTTGGAACGACGCTGATGGGGCCGTACAGCGGGTGCTGGTAGCTGCCAGCGTAGGCAGTGAGGGGCCGGGCGGGCTTGGCCTTGCGGCCAGCGGCGGCGCGGGCAGCCAGGCCAGCAACTTCGGTACTGGTTTGCTGGCGACCAGCGGCACCAGCAGTCCACAGCTGCCGGCTGCGGTCGCGGTAGGGCACGCCGAGGTAAGCATCCAGGAGTTGGAGGCGCAGGGCCTCGAAAAAGGACTGATTGTCCTGGTTGGTAAGCACGGCGAGGCCCAGGTTTTCTTCGGGCACGAAGCAGGTATTGGTCACGAAGCCGTCGGCCCCGCCGGTGTGCCAGAAAATTTGGCGGCCGTTGTAGTCGCCCGAAAATACGCCCAGGCCGTAGGTGCGGAAGTGGCTGGGGAAGGCCGGGTTTTTGCCCGCGCCCACCAGCGTGTTGCCGGCGCGGGTGCGGCGCAACGTGGCCCAGGGCAGCACCCGCTGCCCCTGGTAGCGCCCGCTGTCGAGCTGAAACAACAGCCAGTGGCTCAGGTCGTTCACGTTGGAAACCAAGCTGGCGGCGGGGCCAAAGTTGTCCACTTCATCAAATGGCAGTTTGGCCAGTGGGCCGAAGGCGTTGGTGTAGGGCTGGGCCACGTTGGCCCGCTGCCCGGCCCCGGCCGAGAGCGGGTAAGTATTGGCCATGCCCAGCGGCGTGAGCAGGCGCTGCTGCACCCAGGCTTCCCAGGTGCGGCCGCCGTCCACGACGGGAATGATTTCGCCCGCCGTCAGAAAACCCGCGTTGCAGTAGCCGTAGTTTTGGCGAAACGGGCCAGTGGGCTGCAGCAGTCGCATTTTTTCGATAATTTGGGCGCGGCTCAGGTTGGAGTTCCAGAACGTGAAATCACCCTGAAACGTCTTGGTGCCCAGCTTGTGGCCTAGCACGTCGCGGATGCTGACGAGGCGCGTGCTGGCCGAATCGTAGAGCCGAAACGTGGGCAGATACTTGCGGATGGGGTCGTCGAGCTTGAGTTTGCTTTCTTCTTCCAACTGCGCCAGCGCCGTGCCCGTGAAGAGCTTGGAGTTGGAGGCAATCATGAACAAAGTGTTGGCATCCACCGGCTCGGACCGGCCCACTTCCTTCACCCCAAAACCCTGGCTGACGACAACTTTGCCATCTTTAACGACCGTGACGGCTAGGCCCGGAATGTTCCACAATTTCAAGCCGCGCTGCACGTAGGCGGCGAGGCTGTCGCGCACAAAAGCCGGGCCGCTGATGGCGGGTTGGGCCAGCACAGGCTGGGCCAGGAGGAAGAAAACGGGGAGGAGTAGGCGTTTCATGAAAAGCAAAAACAGGGGAAGGGCGGGCAGTGGTTGGGCGAATTCCGCGAAGCGGTTCGTCCGGCCACTGGCGTATGCTGCCCCAAAGCGAGTAACACGATTAGTGGCCGGACGAACCCTTCGGGAATTCGCCCG
>JANXUO010000192.1 GCA_025356245.1 Hymenobacter sp. | reverse complement strand
GGCCACCCCGCCACCATGACGCACGCCAGCATCCCGGCCGAGCAGCGCCGCAAGTCGGGCCTTTCGGACTCGCTCATCCGCCTGAGCGTGGGCATTGAGGACGCCGAGGACCTGATTGCCGACCTGGCCCAGGCCATCGGGTAGGGGCGGGCGGGCCTGCAGCGGCCGGGCTTTTACCTTTGCCCGGTCGCGTTGGAGGTACGCCCCCAGCCTTGCCGAGATGTTTTGTGAAAAAACGAGGCCCCGAACTGCTAGAACAGCCGGGGCCTCAGAAGTTGGGGGTTATTTACGAACCCTTGCCTCACACAAAATGGCGTGGCGCATACACAAGTTTGAGCCGAAATTAGTTGCCGCATGGTAGGTCAGGGCCGCGCCCGGTGCCCAAACGCCGGGGGCCTACGCGGGCGGCTCCGGCGGGGCGGGGGCGGGAGCTTTTTTGGGAACCCTGGGTTTGCGCACCGATTTATTGACGGTGTAGCCGTAGGCCCCCATCGCGTGCAGGCTGTCGGGGCCGAGGTGGCCTTGCAGCACCTTGGCCGCCCGCTGCACTAGGCCGATGCCCTCGGCCACCACTTGGTTGCGCTGCTGGTAGAGCTTTTCGACTTCTTTGAGCAGGTCTTCGGCCCGTTTCTGGGCGGCCAGGGCGGCGGGCACCTGGGCCGCCGCTGCGGCTAGAGCGGCGGCCAGCTCGCCGCCGATGGGTCCGTCGGGGCCGTGCTGGGCAATGCCTTCGCCCACGGCGGCCAACAGCGTGAGCACGGCCACGGGCTTCGTGGCTCCGGGAATGGGAATGCGGGCGCGCGCCACGGCAAGGGGCGGGCCGGGGAACGTGTGCCCGGCCCGGTTCAAATATAGCGCCCGCCGCCGGTTCGGCGGGGCTGGCCTGCCCGCGTGGGCGCCCCCACCGCACGAGCTAACGGCCCTTCATCAAAGGCGTAAGGCCCCAACGCAATTGTTTGCGCCGGCTCTTCAAATAAAAAAGCTGTGCCTGATAATGCTTGAGCGAACAGTTCAAACAATTAAGCCTCTTTCGTAAAATAGTGAAGACGGTACTCAAACATAAAACAGCCCCCCAAAAATGTTTGAGGGGGGTGCTCAAACATTTTCGGGGGCCTGTTTTGTGCGTGAACTGCTAGCTTACTTCCCGCCCGCCGAGTTCCCGTCCAGAATCTGAAACAGCTCGTCGAGCTTCGGGGTGAGGATGATTTCGGTGCGGCGGTTCACGGCCTTGTTCTGGGGCGTGTCGTTGGCCGTCAGGGGCACGTACTGCGAGCGGCCCGAGGCCGTGATGCGGGCCGGCGTGACGCCGCTGGTGGTCAGCAGGCGGGCAATTTCGGTGGCCCGCAGGGCGCTCAGGTCCCAGTTGTCGGCCATGCCGGCGGTGCCGCGCAGGATGGGCACGTTGTCGGTGTGGCCTTCCACCACCACGTTCACGTCTTTTTGCTCTTGCAGCACGGTGGCCAGCTTTTTAAGGGCTTCCTGGCCCTTGGGGTCCACTTTGGTCGAGCCCGATTTGAAGAGTAATTGCTCGGAAAGGCTCACGTACACCTTGCCGTCTTTGAGCTTCACCTGCAAGTCGGCGCTGTTGAAACTGAGCAGGGCCTTGCTCACGCGGGCCTTGAGGTCGGCCACGGCCTTGTCTTTGTCGGCCAGGGCTTGGGTGAGTTCGGTGAGCTTGGCTTCGCGGGTTTTGAGGTCGGCGGCGAGGCGGTCGTTGTCGGCTTTGCTGCGTTGCAGGTTCACTTCGGCAGTGCCCAGCTCGGCCTCGCGGCGGGCGAGGTCGCGGGCCACTTTGTCGTAGTCGGAGGACTTGTTGGCCAGCTCGCGGTCGGAGTTTTTGAGCAGCTTGTCGTAGCTGTTGTTTAGCTCGTTGTAAAGCATCCGGGTTTTGCGGTAGGCGGTGCCGGTTTGGGCCGAATCGACGCTGAGGCGTTTGGTTTCGAGACGCAGCTGGGCGGCCTCGTCGGTACTTTTTTTCAGTTCGGTGGTGGCGGTGCGCAGTTGGCGCTCGGCGGCTTCTTTGCCCTGCGAGTCGGCCTGCTGGCGGGCTTTGAGGTCGTCGAACTTTTTGGCCGTTACGCAGCCCGAAAGAGCCGTGGCGGCCAGCAGGTAGGGGAGGAGGATTTTCACGGAGAAAGCGAAATACAGGGTTTGCGGCTGCAAAGTAACGCGGGCTTCGGGGTCGGGGCGGGCCGGCACCCCGGTTTCTTTTCGGGCTATCTTTGCCAGCCCACCCGCTGCTCGCGGCTTTTTTCGTTCCTTATCATGGCCGCTACCCTGCCCCAAACCGCCGAAATAGAAGCTTTGCTGGCCCACCAGGCCGTGGTAAGCAAGGCGCTTATTCACGCCCCCGGCCCCGATTTTCTGGACCGCTGCTTCGGCCCCGGGGCCCGCAGCCCGCAGGTGCTGCGCAGCCTGGGGGCGCTCTACGGGCACGGCCGCCTGGGCGGCACCGGCTACCTCAGCATCCTGCCCGTCGACCAGGGCATCGAGCACACGGCGGGCGCTTCCTTCGGGCCAAACCCGTTGTATTTCGACCCCGAAAACATCATCAAGCTGGCGGTGGAGGGCGGTTGCAACGCCGTGGCCACCACCTTCGGCTCGTTCGAAACCGTGGCCCGGCGCTACGCCCACAAAATCCCGTTCCTGGTCAAAATCAACCACAACGAGCTGTTGACCTACCCCACCAAGTACAACCAAATCAGCTTCGGCTCGGTGCGCCGCGCCTGGGATTTGGGGGCTACCGCCGTGGGGGCCACCGTCTATTTCGGCTCCGAAGAAAGCAACCGGCAGATTGCGGAAATTGCGGCCGCCTTCGAGGAAGCCCACGCCCTGGGCCTGGCCACCGTGCTGTGGTGCTACCTGCGCAACAATGCTTTCAAAACCACCGACCAGGATTACCACGTCGCGGCCGACCTCACCGGCCAGGCCAACCACCTGGGCGTAACGATGGGGGCCGACATCATCAAGCAGAAGTTGCCCGAAAACAACGGCGGCTTCGCGGCCCTCAACTTCGGCAAAACCCACCCGGCGATGTACGAAACCCTGGCCGCCGACAACCCCATCGACCTCACCCGCTACCAGGTGCTCAACTGCTACGCGGGCCGCGTGGGCCTCATCAACTCGGGCGGCGAAAGCCGGGGCGAAACCGACCGCGACGAAGCCGTCCGCACCGCCCTCATCAACAAGCGCGCCGGGGGCCAGGGCCTCATTTCGGGCCGCAAAGCCTTCCAACGTCCCTTCGCCGAGGGCGTAGCCCTGCTCCACGCCATCCAGGACGTGTACCTGGACCCGGCCATCACGTTAGCCTAAAATTAATGAGTGAATGAGTGCGTGAGCGAATGAGTAATTATCAAACGCATTGGCACTCGCCTGATTCACTCACGCACTCATTCGCTCATTCACTCATTGAAATCCATGGCTTGGTTCCGCCGCGAAGAAAAGGGCATCAGCACGCCCACCGAACAGAAAAAGGAAACGCCCGATGGCCTTTGGTACAAGTGCCCCGAGTGTAAAACTGTGGCCACCATGGCCGAACACAAGCGCCAGCTGCACGTGTGCGCCAGCTGCGCCCACCACGACCGCATCGACGCAGCCGATTACTTCGATTTCCTCTTCGACGACGGCCACTACACCGAGTTGGACGCTGACTTGACTTCGGCCGACCCGTTGCACTTCGTGGACACCAAAAACTACCCACAGCGGGTGGCTGCCACCCAAAAAAGTACCGGCCTGAAGGATGCCCTGCGCTCGGCCCACGGCCTCAGCGCCGGGCAGCCGTTGGTGGTGGCGGCGATGGATTTCAAGTTTATTGGCGGCTCGATGGGCTCGGTGGTGGGCGAAAAAATTGCCCGCGCCATCGACTACGCCCGCGCCCACCGAATGCCGTTTCTTATGATTTCGCGCTCCGGCGGCGCCCGCATGATGGAGGCCGGCTATTCGTTGATGCAGATGGCCAAAACCTCGGCCCGCCTGGCCCTGCTCGCCGAAGCGGGCCTGCCCTACGTCAGCCTGCTGACGGACCCCACCACGGGCGGCGTCACGGCTTCCTTCGCCATGCTCGGCGACTTTAATATTGCCGAGCCCGGCGCCCTCATCGGCTTCGCCGGCCCCCGCGTCATCAAAGAAACCATCGGCAAAGACCTGCCCAAGGGCTTCCAAAGCGCCGAGTTTGTGCTCGAGCACGGCTTCCTCGATTTCATCGTGGACCGCCGCGAGCTGAAGCAGCGCTTGGCCGATGTATTTGGGATGGTGACGCAATGAGCCACCTGGCACAGTCCTTGAAAAGTCCGTTTCGGCCACGAAGCGGGCTTTTCCGTTTAAGGCCCAACATCAACCCTCACCAGAACCTTTAGTCCCATGAACACCTCCAAATCTTTGCTTGCCGTGCTGATGGCTTTTGTGCTGCTATTCAGCTCCTGCGCTACTTCTAAGCAATCGAGCGGGCAGCCCGACCTTTCGACCAACAACGGCACCGGTCAGCGCAAAACCGGTATGAATAAGGCCACCAAGGGCGGCCTGCTCGGTGCGGGCGGCGGCGCGGCTATAGGGGCCGTAGTGGGCGGTTTGCTGGGCGGCGGCCGTGGCACAGCCATCGGGGCCATTATCGGAGCCACGGCGGGTGGTGCCACCGGGGCCATCATCGGCCGTAAAATGGACAAGCAAGCCGCCGATTTGCAGCGCGACATGGCCAATGCCAAAGTCGAGCGCGTGGGCGAAGGCATCAAAATTACCTTCGACTCGGGCATTCTCTTCGACACCAACTCGGCCACCCTGCGCCCCGCCTCGCAAGCCGATATTGACAAGATGGCCGCCGTGCTCCAAAAATACCCCGATACCAACGTCATCGTCGAAGGCCACACCGACTCGTCGGGCTCCGATGCCACCAACCAGCCCCTGAGCGAGCGCCGGGCCCAGGCTGTAGCCTCGGCCACCTCGGCCAAAGGCGTAGATGCCAGCCGCATCAGCACCCACGGCTACGGCGCGTCGCAGCCCGTGGGCGACAACGCGACCCCCACAGGCAAGCAGGCCAACCGCCGGGTCGAAGTAGCCATCTTCGCCAACGATAAGATGAAAAAGGCAGCTGAAAAAGGCGAGTTGTAAGCCGTTTCGGTTATCTGCATTCATAACAAAAGCTGCTCAAACGAGCAGCTTTTGTTATGTTAGGGGTAACAACAACCGGCGGCGCTGGGCATGAGTTGGAGGTCGCATTTCTCTCCAAGCCAACGCTGAAAATACCGGTCGAGTAGTGAAAAATGTTGGGTGCCCGCCCGCAACCCTGGCAGTGGCCAACTGCGTTAAACGCCCGTTCGGGGTATGTTCCCCGTTCGCTCACGCACACTAGATTCACCATGAAAACGACTCATTTTTTTGCCGTCTTGCTCTTGGTTTTGAGCACGCTGTTTAGTTCGTTGGCCCAGGCCCAGGCACCCGCCAAGGGTTGGAGCCGAAAGGCCAAGGGTGCCGCCATTGGGGCCGGGGCCGGGGCTGCTACTGGGGCCGTAGTTGGCGGCGGCAAGGGTGCCTTAGTGGGCGCCGCCGTGGGGGCTGTAGGCGGTGGTATTATTGGCCGGCGGCAGGACAAGAAAAAAGACCCGGTGCGCTACGCTCGGTATCGCAATAAAAAATAGGCGGTTGTGGCCGGTTGCCGAATCATTAAAAAACGCCGTATCCGGGTCGGATACGGCGTTTTTGCGTGTTGGGTGGGAGTAAGGGGCGGTCAAGCTGGGGAGTAGATTGGGCAGATTGGGGCAATAGTTTGGAGGGGTTGGGTTTGGCAAGGTGCTTGCAATTGTCGAACTTGCGGCCGTTTCCGCACCAACGCGGTTGTACGACTGTCACTCTTTTTACCCATCTTCACCAAAACCATGAAGAAAATCAATTCTTTGCTGTCGCTCGTGGCAGCATTCTCGCTGTTGTTGAACAGCTTTGCCCAGGCGCAAACCACCACTACCACCACCACCAAAACCTCGGTGGGCACCGGTCGGCCCAAGGGTACGATGAGCAAAACGCTGAAGGGCGGTATCATCGGTGGCCTCGGCGGGGCCGTAGTGGGCGGCGTGGCTGGCCGTTTGATTGGCGGTAAGTCGGGCACGGCCAAGGGTGCCATCATTGGCGCGGTAGTGGGCGGCACGGCCGGTGCCCTCATTGGCCGCAAAATGGACAAGCAAGCCGCCGAGCTGCGCCGCGACCTCGAAGGCGCCACCGTGGAGCGCGTGGGCGAAGGCATTAAAATCACCTTTGCTTCGGGTATCCTGTTTGCTACCAACTCGTCGGCCCTCACCCCCGAAGCTGCTGGCAACATGACCCAAATGGCCGAAACCATGGCCAAGTACGCCGACACCAACGTCATCATCGAGGGCCATACCGATGCCTCGGGCAGCGACGCTATCAACAAGCCCCTGAGCGAGCGCCGGGCCCAGGCCGTAGCCAACCAGCTCACGACCAACGGCATCGACTCGGCCCGCATCACCGCTACGGGCTACGGCTCGTCGCAGCCGGTGGGCGATAATGCCACCGCCGCGGGCAAGATGAAAAACCGCCGCGTGGAAGTGGCCATCTTCGCCAACGATAAAATGCAGAAAGCCGCCAAGCGCGGTTTGTTGTAAGCCTGCAACGCGGGTTTTTTATCCGCGCATCCCTGCGCAAAAGCGGCGGCCCCATCCTGGGGTCGCCGCTTTTTTTATGCTCTAACGTCAACGCTGTTCTGCCCGCCAGCAACACCAACCAAACGCCCGCCGTAAGCTCGTTCGATGCCTACCTACGCCGCCCCGCCCGCCGAAAAGGCGCTCGCCAACCACCACATTCTGCACCAGTTTTATGGCCCCGTGCCCACGGCACCGCGCCGCTCGCCCATGCGCGAGCTGGTTTCAACCCTGCTCTCGCACCGCACTACCCATGCCGATGAAGAGTTAGCCTATGACCGGATGCTGGAAGCCTTCGGCGATTGGGAAGGGGTGTTGCACGCCCCGCTCGACGGCCTTATTCACGCCATCCGCACCACGCGCTGGCCGGCCACTCAAGCCCCGCGCATTCAGGACGTGCTGGCCCGCATCAAGGCCGAAACCGGTGGGCAGTTTACGCTTGACTTTTTGGCCGATTGGCCTACTGAGCGAGCCATGCAGTGGCTGACGGCTATGCCCGGCATCGGCCTCAAAACCGCTTCGCTCGTGCTGCTTTTCAACTTTCGCAAGCCCGTCTGCCCGTCGATGCCCACGTGCACCGGGTAGCGCAAAGGGTGGGCTTCCTGGGGCCAAAAGTGAGCGTAGAAAAGGCCCACGCCGTGCTGCTGGCTTTGCTAACGCCTGCCCTTGATGCCGAAGGACTTTTTAATTTCCACAAGCACAACTACTGGCACGGGCAACAAATCTGCTTTTTTTTGAAGCCCAACTGCCCGCGCTGCCCGCTCAAAGGCTTTTGCAGCTATTACGAGGAGCACTTCGGCCCTGCTACGCCGGGGGCACTGGCCGCCACACCGGCAGCCTGGGACGAAGCGGCCTGGGGCAAGCTGCCGCACTAGGCTTTGGCTGA
>JANXUO010000178.1 GCA_025356245.1 Hymenobacter sp. | reverse complement strand
CGGCTCCGAAGCCGCCACCCCGGCCGACATTCAACTCCAAACCCAGCGCGAACGCCTCCAAGCCCTCAACCTTACGCCCGCGCAGGCCCGCCAGCTCCTCGAGGCCCTGCGGGCGCAGGAGCAGCAGTACCTGCAACAAGTGCGCCGCCCAGCCCCGGCTGGCAAAGTTGACCCCAAAGGCCCAACATGGTAACGGCAGCGGTGAAAGCAGCAGGGCACCAGCATTGCGCATTGGGAAACAGCCCGGTGCCCGCGTAGCCAGCTTAACCCGCATTTCCGCATTTCTCACGGGCTGAAGCCTAATTTTGCACCCGAATTCAACCCCCACTCCCACCCAAATTTTCTTCGCAATCCATGCAAATCAAAGAAGTTGTCATCATCTCGGCCGTGCGGACGCCCATCGGCTCATTCGGCGGCTCGCTTAGCACCTTAACGGCCATTGAGTTGGGCGCAGCCGCCCTCAAGGGTGCCCTCGATAAGGCGGGCGTGGCTCCGTCCGAAGTGCAGCAGGTCATCATGGGTAACGTCATTTCGGCCAACCTGGGCCAGGCACCGGCCCGGCAGGCGTCCAAGCTCGCTGGCCTGCCCGACACCGTGGAATGCACGACCGTCAACAAAGTCTGCGCCTCGGGCTCCAAGGCCATTATGTACGCGGCCCAGGCCATCATGCTCGGGCAGGCCGACGTGGTGCTGGCCGGGGGCATGGAAAGCATGAGCAATGTGCCTTACTACCTCGACAAAGCCCGGTTTGGGGCCAAGTACGGCAATGGCCAAATGATTGACGGCCTGATGAAAGACGGCCTCTGGGACCCCTACCACGACTACGCCATGGGCAACGCGGCCGACAACACGGCCCGCGAGATGAACATCAGTCGCGAAGCCCAGGATGCCTTTGCTCAGCAGAGCTACGAGCGCAGTGCCGCCGCCGCCCAGGCAGGCAAAAAGAAAGACGAAATTGTGCCCGTCACGGTCACGGTGCGCAGCAAAAGCACGCTGGTTGAAGAAGATGAGGAGTTCACCAAGGCCGATTTTAGCAAGTTTGCGGCCCTGAAACCCGCTTTCACCAAAGAAGGCTCTGTAACGGCCGCCAACGCCTCGACCCTCAACGACGGGGCCGCCGCCGTGCTGCTCATGAGCCGCGAAAAAGCCGATGCCCTGGGCCTCAAGCCCGTTGCCCGCATCCTTGGCTTTGCCGATGCCGAGCAAGCCCCGGAGTGGTTCACCACTACGCCCGCCCTAGCCATTCCCAAAGCCCTGAAAATGGCTGGCAAAGAAGCTAAAGATGTTGATTTCTACGAAATTAACGAGGCATTTTCGGTCGTAAGCCTGGCCAACAACCAACTGCTCGGCCTCGACGGCAGCACCGTGAACGTGTACGGCGGCGCCGTGAGCCTGGGCCACCCGCTCGGTGCCTCGGGCGCCCGCATCGTCACCACCCTGCTGAATGTGATGCAGAACGAGGGCGGCAAAATCGGCGTCACCGGTATCTGCAACGGCGGCGGCGGGGCCAGTTCCATCGTCCTCGAAAAACTATAAAGCAGTGCAGTCCAGTAGATTTTTTCGAAAGAATTTATCGGGCTGCCCTCCAAATAATAACGGCCGCGCACGATTGCGCGGCCGTTTTGCGTTCTTGCGGCTATGAAAGGATTTTTGCTAGGAATGAGCTGGGTATTGCTGACTGCTTGGGGAACGGCAAACCCCGCCGCTGCCCAGCGCCTGCGGCGGATTACCACATACTTCGACTCAACTAAAACCCATCGGCACGAGATATATACGGCCGTTGTGGCCGGCGATACCGTGCCCGAAGGCAACTACCGGCGCTACTACCGCAACGGCCGCCTGGAGCAGCAAACCAGCTTCCGCGGGGGCAAGCGCGACTCGGCCTATGTGGAGTTTCAGCCCGATGGCCGCCGCCGCCTCGAAACCACCTACCGCGACGGGCTGCGCCAAGGGCCGTTCACCACCTTTTACGCCGACGGGAAACCCGCCCAGTCGGGCACCTTCGTGGACGATGAACCGACGGGTGAACTCCTTTACTACTACCCCGATGGCGGCGTAAAGCTGCGCACCACCCTGGTGAAAGGCCAGCCCGAAGGCATCATCCGCGAGGTATACGCCAGCGGCAGCCCCAAGGCCGAAATCACCTACGCCGCCGGGCAGCCCAACGGGCCGGTGCATTTCTATTTTCCCAACGGCAAGCTACAGAGCGAGGGCACCTTACGTCAGGGTCTGCTGGCCGGCCCCTACAAAACATACTACGAAACCGGGCAGTTGGAATCGGAAATTGCCGCCGACCCCGCCACCGGGCGCGGCGGCTACAAAAGCTTCTATCCCAGCGGAAAACTTCAAACCCAGGGTACCTACGCCCCCGCCCCGCTGGCCCAGCGCAACGTAAAAAATCCGCTCGGCGACGACCTCACCAAGCGCGTGGCCCCGCGCACCGGCTCGGCCAGCCTCGACGGCCCCGCCACCAGCTACTTTGAGTCGGGCCAGGTTCGTAAAAAAACGGTTTACCGCAATGGCTCCCCCACCGGCAAGGAACAGGAATTTACCGAAACCGGCGCGCTGCTGACCGAAACCACGTACAGCAACAGCGGCCGCGACCGCAAAATCGTGCGCAGCGGAGCCGACGGCCAACCCGCTGCTAACCAGTTCTACAAAAACAATTTGCCCGCCGGCACCTGGCAATATTTCTTCGCGGCCAAAGACGGGGGCAAGCTCCAAGCCGAAGAGACCTACCTGGTGGGCAAGCTCAGCGGCGAGCGCCGCACCTACTTTGCCGACGGCCAAACCGTGGCCAGCCGCACGTCCTACGCCGGCGGTTTCGTCAGCGGCGTGCGGCAGGAATACTACCCTTCCGGCAAGCTTAAAACCGAAACCACCTTTGCCCACAACCTCGCCAACGGCCCCCACCGTCAACTCCGCGAAGACGGGACGCTGGAAATCAGCGGCCTCAACCGCAACGGCAAAGCCAGCGGCCCCCGCCTGTATTACGGTGCCGACGGCGTAAGCATCAGCAAGCGCGAAAACTACCGCAACGGCGTGTTGGCCGAAGCATCAGCCACGAGCAAACCGGCCAGCAAACCCCGGCCGCCCCTCAAGCGGCGGTAAAATATTTTTTTATTGGCTGGCTATCAGCCAACAATGCGAGATAATCAACACCTTCGCAGGGTTAACCGCAGATTAAATTAGTAGGCTTGCATAACAAATTTCCGGTTCTGCCGTATCTTTGCCCAAGTAAACTACTGCTGTCTTTCTGAGCCATGAAAAAATTCACTGTCGTCTCGTCCATTTTATTACTAAGCAGCTTTGGCTCGCTGAGCTACTTGGTAGCCCAGGTTCTGAACCTGAGCCTGCACTTTTCGCTGGAAGGTGAAGAGGAGCATCATTATCACTAAAAAACTGGTTTACGCGCCACTAAGGCCTGTTTTCCAAAAAAAGCTTCGCCACTGGCGGAGCTTTTTTGTTGTGGTTTGATTACGGGGCGGCGTTTGTTTTGCCGCCGGTACCGACCTTTGCGGCCCATGTTTTTTTAACCGGCGGCGGCCGCTGACTTGACCCTGCCTCACTTTTTTCTTTTCCCTGTGACCCTCGATACCAACCAGCAGCAAGTTTCCTACATCATCGGGCGTGACCTAGCCCGCAATTTTGCTCAGCAGGGCCTCGAACTCGACCTCGACGTGCTGAGCGCCGCCCTGCGCGAAGGCTTGCAGGGCCTCCCCAGCCGCCTCAGCCAAGAGCAGATGCAAGCGGCCATGCAACAACTTCAAGAAACCATGGAGAGCCCCGAAGGCACCTCCGATAACGATGAAAACACCATGAGCAACAACAACAAAGCTGAAGGCGAAGCCTTCCTCGCCGCTAATCAAGCCAAGCCCGGCATCACCACCACGGCCAGCGGCTTGCAGTACGAAATCCTCACCGAAGGCAACGGCCCCAAGCCCACGCTGGGCTCGTCGGTGACGACGCACTACCACGGCACCCTTATCAACGGCACCGTGTTCGACAGCAGCTACCAGCGCGGCCAGCCCGCCACCTTCCCCGTCAACGGCGTGATTGCCGGCTGGACCGAGGCCCTGCAACTCATGGGCGAAGGCGCGAAATACCGCCTCTACATCCCGTCGGAGCTTGCTTATGGCAAGCGCGGCGCCGGCCGCGACATTCCCGGCGACACAGCCCTCATCTTCGACGTGGAGCTGCTGAAAGTAAACAACTGAGGGGCTGCGTCGCCCCGGACGCTGACCGCGCCCACCACCACGGCCGCCACGGCCCGTGCGGCTCCCAGTTGGGCCAGCACCAGCACCGCCGTGCCCACTGCTCCCTCAAACAGCCCCGAGTTGGTAGAAGTAGTGCCAGCTTCAACTTCTTCAAATCTAGTTTTTCAAGAGGACGTGCACATTGATGCAGCCATCCTAACCGAGTATGAGCCGGGGGTTTATAACCGTCCGGCTCGTGCCCGGCCCAGAGTGCCGCACGCGCCAGCCCCGCCCCTGCACAGCGAGGACGGCCGCCTGACCCTGACCGACGCGGAACTGGTGGTGCGCGGCCAGCCGTATTTGCTGCTCGATTTGGAACGGGTAGATGTGCAGCCCGTTAAATGGCTGCTATATTACTTGTTGGGCGGCATGGGCTTGTCGTTTAGCATCATTGCCTACTTGCAGAACTGGCTGCGTACCATGCCGTTCGCGGGCCTGTTGTTTGGTACCAGCCTACTCCTTTTACTGGGCTGGCGCGGCACCAACCGCCTGCGCCTGCACCGCCTGGGCCGCGACCCAATAAATATTGCGCTGCCTGGCGAAGCCGCTGCCTGGCAGCGTATTGCTGCAGAAGCCAACCGCCGCATTCGCCGCGCTCACGACCAAGCCGCTGCCGAAGCCGCTGACCTACTCGATGCCGCCGACGAAGCCACCCGCCAAGCCGCTGCTGCCACCCAGGCCGAAACTGGAACCGGTCCGATTTCTTAACAAAGCAAATACTCCTTGATAATCAAAGCTGCTGCAAACAGCGCACATTTTGGCCTTTGACACGTATGCGGTTGGGCTCGTGAGTACCGGGCCTGTACTTTCGCCCTCCGGTTGGTTACTCGCCGGCCACATTTCCGACTCCAGCGTTACCCGTTTTTTACATGGATTCTAAACATTCGCACACCGCCATTTCCGGCGCGGGCCTACTCATTGCCCTCGGCATCATTTACGGCGACATCGGTACCTCGCCGCTCTACGTGATGTCGTCCATCCTGAAGAGTGGGCGGGTGCCCGATTTGATTGATGCACAATTGGTGTTGGGCGGCATTTCCTGCGTTATCTGGACGCTCACAATGCAGACGACCGTTAAGTACGTGCTGCTTACGCTGAACGCAGACAACAACGGCGAAGGCGGCATTTTCTCGCTCTACGCCCTGGTGCGACGGCGCGGGGCCTGGCTTTCGGCCGTGGCCATCATCGGCGGGTCGGCCCTGCTGGCCGATGGGGTGATTACGCCGCCCATTTCGGTGGCCTCGGCGGTAGAAGGACTCAAGAACGTGTTTCCGTCGCTCACGCAGGACATGGTGGTGTACATCGTCATCGGCATTATTGCGGGGCTTTTTTTACTACAAAGCTTTGGTACTCAAATTGTTGGAAAAGCGTTTGGGCCCATTATGCTGCTCTGGTTCACCATGCTGGGCGTGCTGGGCATAAGCTGGATTGTGCAGAACCCCGTCATTCTAAAAGCCTTCAACCCCTACTACGCCTACGACCTGCTGGTACACTACCCCAGCGGATTCTGGCTGCTGGGCTCGGTGTTTTTGTGCACCACGGGGGCCGAGGCACTGTACTCCGACCTGGGCCACTGCGGCAAAGGCAACATCCGTATCAGCTGGACTTTTGTAAAAACGGCGCTGTTGCTCAACTACCTGGGCCAGGGAGCCTGGCTGCTGGCCCACCAGGGCCAGATGCTGGAAGGCAAAAATCCGTTCTATACCCTTATGCCGCAGTGGTTTCTGCTCATCGGCATTGGCATTGCCACCATCGCGGCCATCATTGCCTCGCAGGCGCTCATCACGGGGTCGTTTACGCTGGTGGCCGAGGCCATCCGTCTCAATATGTGGCCCAAAGTAAAGCTCAACTACCCCACCGATGTAAAAGGCCAGCTCTTCGTGCCCAGCATGAACCGCCTGTTGCTGCTGGGCTGCATTGGAGTGGTACTGTACTTTAGGGAATCAACCAACATGGAGGCGGCGTACGGCCTGGCCATCACGCTTACCATGCTGATGACCACCATTTTGCTGACCGTTTGGCTGCGGGCTAAGCGCGTAGCCTTGCCCCTGGTGATTGGCTTTGCCGTGCTATACGGCATCATCGAAGGCGCATTTCTGATTGCCAACATGCGCAAGTTTCCCAATGGCGGCTGGGTGTCGCTGGCCATTGGCGCTGCGCTGATGTCCGTGATGTACGTGTGGCTCAAAGCCTACTACATCAAGCGCCGCCTTACCGACTTTGTGCGCCTGGAGCCTTACGTAGAACAGCTTAAGACCCTGAGCGACGACGAATCCATTTCTAAGTATGCCACCCACTTGGTGTTCCTCACCAGCGCCGAGCGCAGCAACGAGATTGAGCAGAAAATTATCTACTCCATTTTCCAGAAACGACCCAAACGTGCTGACATTTATTGGTTTGTCCACGTCGATACCACCGACGAGCCCTACACGATGGAGTACAAAGTGACTGAGGTTGCCAAAGATGACGTGTTCCGCATCAACTTCCGGCTGGGCTTCCGGGTGCAGCAGCGCATCAACCTGTATTTCAGAAAGGTAATCGAAGACTTGGTGCGCAACAAGGAAGTTGATATCACTTCCCGCTATCAATCGTTGAACCAACGGCACATTACCGGCGACTTCCGCTTTGTGGTACTGGAGAAGTTCCTCTCGGTCGAAAACGATTTCCCGACCCAGGAAAAGCTCGTGATGCAGGCTTACTTCTACATCAAGCAATTCATTGCCTCTGAAGACCAGTACTTTGGCCTCGACACCTCGTCGGTGAAAGTAGAGAAAGTGCCGCTCGTGATTGCGCCCGTGAGCGAGGTGGCCCTGACCCGAATACGGTAGGACGGCAATGCCGCTTACCGTTACAAACAAAAACGCCCCACGCAAATTGCGTGGGGCGTTTTTACTTCAAAAGCTGTTTAAAACGGCTTATTTGCCCAGCCATTTTTCGCGCACTTTAAGCTGCTCGGGGGTAGGAGTGCTCAGCGGCACAAGTTGGTAGCGGCGGTCGGCGGTCGGCAATAGCTTGATAGTTAGGTCGCGGGGCAGGCCATCGCGGCGTACCTGTAGCTTTACTTCGGCACCTATCGGGCGGTTGGCAAGTTGTTTCACGGCATCTTCGGTGGCGGGCTGGCCTTCGATTTGCAGCAACTCGTCGTTGACGTTAAGGCCTCCGAGCCAAGCGCTGCCGTCGCGCTTCACGGCCGTTGCTTGCAGCTTGCCGTTGCGGGTGCCAAGGGTGGCGCCCAAGTCGCCGGTGGGGGTAGCGGGGGCGCTGCTGAGGGCGAGGCCCGCGTAACCAAAGGCCGTGGCGTAATCGAGGGTTTTGGTGCCGTACACGCAATCACGGAAAAAACCGTCGAAGCGGCGGCCGGCTACTTTGGCCACGGCGTCCTGATATTCCTGGTCGGTAAAACCGCGCTTGAGGCCCAGATAATACTGGTCGTAGAGCAGGCGAAAAACGTCGTCGAGGTGCTTCTCGCCTTTGGTGGCTTCGATGAGCATCAGGTCGAGCACGGCCCCGATTACCTCGCCCTTGTCGTAGTAGCTGATTTGCGAGTTGGGCGAGTTCTCGTTGGGACGGTAGAAGCGAATCCAGGCATCGAAGCTGGCTTCCGACGCGGGCTGCACGCGGTTGCCGGGCGTATTTTCGACGGTACTTATCTGCCCGGCCAGCGTGTTGAGGTATTCTTCCTGGGTATGAAACCCAGCCCGCAGCGTGAGCAAGTTGGCCGTGTATTCAGTCATGCCCTCGCTCACCCAGAGCATATGGGTGTAGTTTTCGCGGTCGTAATCGAACGGTCCCAGCGCCACGGGCCGGATGCGCTTCACGTTCCAAAGGTGAAAATACTCGTGCGCCACCAATCCCATAAAGCTCTTATAACCAGCTTCGGTACCATAGGCAGCTCTACTAACTTCGAGGGTGGTGGAGTAGAGGTGTTCGAGCCCGCCGCCGCCACGTTCCAAGTTGTGAACGATAAAAAGGTAATGGTCGAGCGGATTTTTGCCAACCACGCGGTGGGCCGTTTCGCATACCTTCTGCATGTCGGCCACGAGGCGGGCTTCGTCCACTTGGTAGGTGCCGTACATGGCCACCTGGTGCGGGGTGCCGTTGGCGGTAAACGTCAGCACCTTTTGGTTGCCGATTTCGATGGGCGAGTCGGCCAGCTCGTCGTAACTGGCGGCGGTGTAAGTAAATTTCTGGCCCGCCACGGGCCGCAACGCAGTGCTTACCTGCGCCCAGCCGGCGGCAGGCTGCACCACTACTGTGCTGCCCAGCGCCTTGCCCTGCGCCGGGTACAGAAACACGCTGCTGCCGTTGAGGTAGCCGTGGTCGGCGTCCACAAACGAGGTGCGCACGCTCAGCTCGAAGGCGTACACGCGGTAGCTCACCGCGAAGCGGGCCTGCTTGCCGTGGCGGACCCGCCAGGTGTTTTTATTGATTTTCTCGACTGCCAGGGGCTTGCCATCGGCCCCTTGGGCGGCGAGGCCCTCGACGTGCCGCGCAAACTCGCGC
>JANXUO010000125.1 GCA_025356245.1 Hymenobacter sp. | reverse complement strand
CACGACGTGAACCTGGCCGTGCCCTTCTACACCGCCGACGCCACCGTCCTCAAGTCCATGATTCGCTCGAACCCCGGCCTGCTGGTGCTGCAAAACGGCGTCGTCAAGGCCAAGTACCACTACCACGACGTGCCCGACCTGTTTGAGGTAGAAAAGCTATTTTAACGACACTCCCCTCCCCCTTCGGAGGGGAGTTTTGCTTTCTTACCTTTGCCGCCTATGAGCGCCAGCCGAATTTTATTTCAGAAAGCCGCCCGGGCTTTCTCAGCCAAAGGGCTGTACTTCACCAAATCGTTGAACTACAAAGCGGCCCCCGCCCCGCTGCCGCCCAACCTCGACTACGTGCGCTACGCCACGCTAGGGCTGTGCTTTCAGGAGATAATGGCCAACAAAGTGCCCGGCAACGTGGCCGAGCTGGGCGTGTACCAGGGCGATTTTGCCAAGCGTCTCAACCAGCTTTTTGCCGACCGCACGCTGTACTTGTTCGACACCTTCGCCGGCTTCGACCACGCCGACGTGGCCACCGAAAAGTCGAGCGGCTTCTCGACCGGCGAGCAAAACTTTGCCAACACCAGCGTCGAGCTGGTGCTCAGCAAGATGCCCCACCGCCCGCAGTGCGTCGTGAAGCAGGGCTTTTTCCCGGCCACCGCCGCCGGACTCGACGACACGTTTTGCTTCGTCAGCCTCGACGCCGACCTATACGACCCCATCATCGAAGGGCTGCGGTTCTTTTACCCCCGCCTCTCGCCCGGCGGCTACATCTTCGTCCACGATTTCAGCAACGACGAATACAAAGGTGCCCGCCAGGCCGTGCTGGAATTTTGCGCCGCCCAGGGCATCGGCTACATGCCCATTCCCGACAGCGGCGGCACGGCGGTGATTAGCAAATAGCTGTTTAGAAAGACGAAGGTTGGGGTAGAGACACAATATTTTGTGTCTCTCGTTGAACGACTCGCGCGGGTTTCGTAACAACGATTTCGTTCACCGAGAGACACAAAATATTGTGTCTCTACCTCCAGCCTGGCTTTTCGAACATTCTCAATATAAGCTATTCCCTAACACCAAAAAACCGAATGTTCGCCTTCCTCTTCCGCCGCCTCCTCCAAGGCATTCTGGTGCTGATTGGCGTGGCCTGCACAGTATTCGTCCTCTTCAACGTGCTGCCCGGCGACCCGGCGGCCCTGCTGGCCGGGCAGCGCTCCGACGTGGCCACCCGCGCCGCCATTGCCGCCGACCTGGGCCTCGACCAGCCCCTGCCCACCCGCCTGCTCGGCTACCTCAACGATGTGTCGCCCTTGGGCCTGCACCCGCAGGACTCGGCCGCCCGCGCCCGCTACGGGGGCTTCGCGCTGCTGCCCGTGGGCCAGCGGGCGCTGCTGCTGAAACGGCCCTATCTGCGCCGCTCCTTCCAGAGCAATAAAGACGTTTTGACGCTGCTGCTCGACTATTTCCCCGGTACGCTGTGGCTGGCCGTGGCGGCCATGCTGCTGGCGGCCACGGGCGGCGTGGCGCTGGGCGTGGCCGCCGCGCTGCGGCCTCAGTCGTGGCTCGACAGGCTGCTGGTAAGTGTGTCGGTGCTGGGCATTTCGGTGCCCTCGTTCGTGGCGGCCATCGCCATCGCCGTCACCTTTGGTTTTTACTGGAGCCGCTACACCGGCCTCAGCCTCACGGGGCAGCTCTTTGAAACCGACCCTTTTACCGGCGTGCGGCACCTGGCCTGGCGCAACCTGCTGCTGCCCGCCGTGGCGCTGGGTGTGCGCCCGCTGGCCATCATCACCCAGCTCACGCGCTCGAGTATGCTCGATGTGCTCAGCCAGGACTACATCCGCACGGCGCGGGCCAAGGGACTGTCGCGGGCCGCCACGGTGGGGCGCCACGCCCTGCGCAACGCCCTCAACCCGGTCGTCACAGCCGTGTCGGGCTGGCTGGCTTCGCTGATGGCGGGCGCCTTTTTCATCGAGTATATCTTCAACTGGAAAGGCCTGGGCACGGTAACGCTCCGCGCCGTCGAAAGCCTCGATTTTCCGGTCGTGATGGGCGCTACGCTGTTCGTAGCCGCGCTCTTTGTGCTCATTAATATTGCGGTCGATATGCTCTACGCCTTACTTGACCCGCGGGTAAAGCTGGGGTGATTTTGTTTCTTGTTTCTTGTTTCTTGTTTTCTAACGATTGATTAATCACGCAGTTCAGGCCAACACTGCGCCCACTGCGTTTTGCCACCGCGCTCACTGCGGGACAGCCGCACTCGCCAGAAACCAGAAACTAAAAATGCTCCACCTTGCCCTTCTCGGAATGCCCGGCGCGGGCAAAACCACCCTGGGCCGCGCCCTGGCCCAAGCCCTGGCCCTCCCCTTCCTCGACCTGGACTTGGAAATTGAGGCCCGCACCGGCCAGCCCATCCCGATGCTCTTTGCCGAGCGGGGCGAAGCTTTTTTTCGGGAAGTTGAGGCCCAGATGCTACGGCAGGTGCTGGCCCGGCCGGCGCCGCTGGTGCTGGCCACGGGCGGCGGCACCCCCTGCTTTCATCACAACCTGGCGGCCCTGCAAGCCGCCAGCCTCACGCTGTGGCTCGATGTGCCGCTGCCCGAGCTGGCGGCCCGGCTGGCGACGGCCGCTGCTACGGCCCCGCGCCCGCTGCTGGCCGCCCACCCCAACCCCGCCGCCTGGCTGGCCGAAACCCTAGCCCACCGCCGCGGGTTCTACGCCCAGGCCCGCTTGCACTGCGCTGGGGCCGGGTGCGCGGTGGCGGTTTTGCTGCCGCAGCTGGCAGCAGCGGGCTTCGGCCCGGCGCTGGGCGCAACACAACCCGGCATTGGTGCGTAATTTCGGGCTTTACAGGTTTCAATCAGTCGCTAAATTTCGTTTGCTTATGCAGTCAGTCTCGGAAGCGCCCGTGATGGCGGCCCCCGCTCTCCCCGTTCGGCCCAAACACAAAGGTTCGGCCCAGCTTTTTGCCAATCCGGTGCTGGAGCGCCTCTCGCACACGCACATCGCCTGGCCGGTGAGCATCTTCATGGCCACAGCTTTGGCCAGTTTATACTACGGCTTTATGCACGATTTTTTGTCGGGTGCATCGGCTTGGGCGTTGTTTTGGGGGGGCTTGTTGCTGTTCAGCTTTGTGGAGTACGCGGTGCACCGCTACCTCTACCACCTGCCGGCCACCACGGCCAGGCGGGCCAGAATTCAGTACACCCTGCACGGCGTGCACCACGAGTTCCCAAAGGACAAAACCCGCCTGGCCATGCCCCCCATCGTTACGGTTTTTGTAGCTTCGCTGCTGTTTTTCATCTTTAAGCTGGTGTTTGGCAGCTGGGCGTTTGGGGTGCTGGCGGGCTTCACCTTTGGCTACGCCACGTACCTGTTTGTGCACTACTCCATCCACGCTTACGCCCCGCCCAAGCACTTCCTCAAAGTGTGGTGGACGCACCACAGCCAGCACCATTACCGGCAGGACGAGGTAGCCTTCGGCGTGAGCTCGACCCTCTGGGACAACATATTCGGCACCATGCCCGGTAAAAAATAGGCCGTTGCCGTAACGCGGATTTTCACCTTCGCGCGGCCCCTGCCAGAAAATCCGCCAAAAAAAGAGCGGGCCGCTTTCCCCAGGGAAGCGGCCCGCTCTTTTGATTGGAGGGCAGTTTACACGTTGCGGCCGCCGCGCATTTTGCTGATTAAAAACAGCACCAAGGCCACAATCAGTACCACGCCGATGATGCCAGTGTAGGCACCCGCCTTAAAAATATCGGCGATTGCGGCACAGCTGCTGAGCGAAAACGTGAGGACGCCGAGCAGCAAAAACAGGGAGAGACGGAACGATTGCATGGGAAGAGGGCGGTAAACGTGGAGGAAAAACGCGGCACCGGGGCGGCCGGCGCTAGCGTTGATACTTGAATATCCGCAAAAAAGTTGGGGGTGCCGCCCATTCCAGGCCCGCCGCCGTACTTTGAGGCCGGCATCGGCTGGATGATGCTCAACCCCGTAGCCTTTCTTTCTTTCGTTATGAAGTCTTTGCCCCTGCGTGTTGCTTGCTGTTTACTGCTGTTTACCTGGCTGTTGCCTGGGCTGCGGGCGCAGCCGGGGTTGCCCGCCGCGTCCGGCCCCGAGCTGCGCTGCGGTCTGCTGCCGCTGGCTCCGGCCCGCCGGGCTACCCAGGCCACGCTGGTGGTAGAGGCAGCCGTGCTCGATGCCCGCCCTTACCAGGCAGGCGGCCATATTTTTACCCGCCACCGCCTGCGCATTTCGGGCCTGCTGAAAGGTACCCAGACCGACACCACTGGCCTGACTGTCATCACCGAAGGCGGGCGGCTGGGGCTGCGGCAGGAAGTGCTCACCAACACTTTGCAGCTGGCAGTGGGCCAGCAAGGTGTTTTTTTTCTGTATCCCGCGCCGTGGCCGGGGGCGGGCGCTTGCTGGGCTGCCTATGGCAGCTTGCAGGGCTTCATCGAATACAACTTGACTACCGGCGCGGCGGCCGAGCCTTTCCGCCAGTATCCGGCCGTGGATGCCGCTTTTTACGCCGAGCTGGCCCGGCAAGTCGGGCAGCCCTGGCAGGTGCTGCACCTGCGGGCTGCCCACGCAACGCCCGCTGCGACCCGTGGCACGTTGGCTCCTGCCATCAATAGCTTCAGCCCTAGCCAGCTCACGGCGGGCACCGGGGCGGTGCTAACGCTGGACGGTACTGGCTTCGGCGCTACGCAGGGGGCAGGCTCCGTTGCCTTCCGCAACGCCGACGACGGGGGCGCCACCGTTACCCGCGCCCGGCCGGCCGACTACCTGCTGTGGACCGACACCCAAATTCGGGTGCGGGTGCCCAGCGTGGGCAGCGGCGGCCACCCCGCCGGCACCGGCACCGTGATGGTGAGCACCGCCGACCAGCTAACCGTCGAAAGCGCCACCCCACTCACGGTCATTTACGCCCTCACCAACGTCGAAAGCACCGACGGCCGCCTGCTGCAAGCCCCCGCCCACGTTGCCCTCGATGGGGCGGGCGGCCTCACGTTCCGCTTCGGCCCCAACTTCGTGGCCCGCCCCGGCGTGGCCGATGCCTGGCAACGCGCCCTCGCCACCTGGCGCTGCGCCACCGGCATGAACTGGCAGGTGGGCGCCCCCAATGCCACCGATGCCATTGCCAACGATGGCCAGAACATCGTCGCCTTCGACCAGAGCACTCAGTTGCCCGCCAATATATTGGCCCGCACCACCAGCTACTACCAAGGGTGCTACACCGGCACGGGCAACACGCCCTTTTACGTGGCCGAGGTGGACATGCAGTTCGACGACGGCACCAACTTTCAGCCCGGCCCGGCTCCGGCTGTGGCCCCAGCCATCGACTTTGAGTCGGTGGCGGTGCACGAACTGGGCCACGCCCAGCAGCTGGCGCACATCATTCAGCCCCGCGCCGCCACTCCCCGCGCCGTGATGCACTTCGGCCTGGCCCGTGGGCAGAACACCCGGCAACTATCGGCGGCCAGCGACGTGGCGGGCGGGCGGCGCGTGCTGCGCGAGCGCAGCTTCCGACCCCTGGGCTGCGGCGGCCCTCCGCTCCTGCCCGCGCCCCTCACCGCCCTGAGCGCCAACGCCACCAGTGCCGGGGTTCGCCTCGCCTGGGCCACCCGCGACGAGTGCTTCCTCCAGGGTTTTGTGGTGGAGCGCAGCGCCGCCGCCGACACCACCGGCCCCTGGCGCGGGCTAACCACCCTGCCCACCAATGGCCCCACCTACCAGTTCCTCGACCCCGCGCCGCCCGCCGCCCTCGGTTACTACCGCCTCGGCCTGCGCCGCCCCGATGGCAGCACCGATTACGCCGCGCCCCTGCCCGTAACGCCCGAGCCCCAGGCGCTGGCCTTGTTTCCGAACCCCGTGGCGGCCAACGGCCAGGCCCAGCTGCAGCTGGCGGCCAGTCAGGCCGCCGCCATCACCTTCCGGGTGTACGATGCCCTGGGCCGCCACCGCCTCACCCGCGTGGCCGGGGTGCAGGCAGGCCTCAACGTCATCGGCCTCGACGTGGCCCTACTGCCGCCCGGCT
>JANXUO010000122.1 GCA_025356245.1 Hymenobacter sp. | reverse complement strand
ACTATCAATTCACTCGCTCATCGGGACCCCCAACGCAAGCTCACACGTCCTCCCTGCGGTGCCACCACCCCAGCTTTGGCTTCGCCAAAGCATCCCCTCCTCGTCTGAGGAGGGGATTTTTACCGCCTTCCGTCACCGGGTGGGCGGCGCGGCGGCGGGCGCAAAGTCGGCGGCGGTGCGGCGGCCGGATACCCGCTGGCTCGTCAGCAGCTGCTTGCCGCTGTACACGTCCACGAGCACGGCAAAGTCGCCGGCGGGCAGCTGGCCCAGCGCCAGTTGGCCCAGCACCACGGCGGGCCGCCCGTTTTCGGGCGTGAGGGTGAATTCGGCGGGCGGCGCGGCGCGGTGGCCGGTGGCGGCCAGCCGGTACTGCACCCGCAGCGGGGCGTTGGCCGGGGCGTTGTGCAGCTCGGTGTAGAAGTAAAGCGTTTCGGCCCCGCGCCCGTAGCTGCCTCCGGGGGCGCGGGTAAGGCGGTAGCCGCCGCGGTTAAAATTATCGTCGCCCGTGTTTTTGACGGCCGGGCGGGCCAGCAGCAGCACGTCGGTGAGGAAGGGCGTAGCGGGGGCTTCCAGCACCAGGGGGCGCTCCACTACGGCCGTGCCGGCGGCGGTGGCGGGGCGGTATTGGTCGCGCACGGTGGCCCGCAGGGTGTAGCGGCCGTCGGGGATGAGCACGCGCTTGAGAAAGCTCTGCGGGTTTTTGATGGCCAGCGCGGTGTCGGTGAGCGGCGGCGGGCGCAGGGCCACCAGCTCGCGGAAAGCCGGCTTGCCGTCGGACTTCAAAATTTCGAGCAACACCGTGGCCGACGACTGAAACATTTGCGGCGCCCGCTGCCGGTACACCAGCGACTGCGTGGGCACCGTGACGTAAATTTCGACCTCCGCGCCTTTCTCCACCTTGTTCAGGTTGCGAAAGCGGGCCACGTCCACCACAATTTGCGGGGGGCCGGCCAGGGCCGTCAGTTGCAGCAGCATCAGGATGAAGGCGAGAAGCGGGCGTTTGAGCATCGTCAACAAAAGTAAAGCGTACCAGCTTGCAGCCAGGCTAAACAAGAACTTTCAGTCGCCTGCCCAAAGTCATGCCACCGCTAAATCAAGCCCAACAGGTCAAAAAAAATAAAAGGGCAGGAATAAAAACATAATTCGTGCAATCCCTAAAATTCGTTTCAATTCGTGATTCTTACCGAGCTTCCCTACCTGCCGCCCGTTGCTTTCTTCAGCAGGATTTTAGCGACTGACTCCCTAAAAACCAACACCCTGTTGCTTGACGCCCACGAGCATTACCGCAAGCAAACGTACCGCAACCGCGCCCTCATCCTCACCATCCAGGGCGTGAAGCCCCTCACCGTGCCCGTCATCGACGGCAACCGCTCCGAAAAAGTGCGCACGGCCGAGATTTTGATTGACTACCGCGAAAACTGGCCCCACCAACACTTCCGCACCCTGCAAACGGCCTACGGCAACAGCCCCTACTTTTCGTACTACGCCGACTACCTCCACGACCTCTACGCCCAAAAGCCCGCCCGCCTCTGGGACCTGAACCTGGCATTTTTGCAGGTGTTGCTGCGCTGCCTGCGGCTGCCGACGGACATTCAGCTCACCACCGAGTACCACGTTCCAGGCTCCGAAATACCGGTTTTTAACGCCGAACCTGTCCTTGACTGGCGCGATGCTTGCTCGCCCAAAACCCCGCACCCTGACACTCCGGCAGCCCGCCCCTACCCGCAGGCATTTGGCTTGCCCTTTGTGCCCGGCCTCAGCATCCTCGACCTGCTCTTTATGGAAGGGCCGCAAGCCGGAAGTTATTTGTGAGAAAATTTGGTGAAAATCAAAACATTTCCCGTCGAACCTTCACCCAAAGCCGCTTGTTTTTGCGTTAATAGGAAATTCCCCGTCAGAGCCAGTCGAAGGCCTGGGTGCGGCTTTTCCGATTTTCTTTACTACGTTTATCTGCATGGAAGCTAAATTCTCGAACCGCGTCAAAGAAGTCATTTCCCTGAGCCGGGAAGAGGCCATTCGGCTGGGCCACGACTACATTGGCACCGAGCACCTGCTGCTGGGCATCATCCGCGAGGGTGAGGGCACGGCACTGGGCTTGTTGCGCAAGCTGGGCGTGTCGCTCGACGAGCTGAAATTTTCCCTCGAACAGGCCACCCGCAACACCGCTTCGCCCCAGGGCACCAGCATTACGGGCTCCATTCCGCTCACCAAAGCCACCGAGAAAGTCCTGAAAGTGACTTACCTGGAGGCTAAAATCTTCAAGGCCGAAGTCATCGGCACCGAACACCTGCTCCTCTCCATTCTGCGCGATGAGGACAACATTTCTTCCCAAATTCTCAGCAAATTCAGCGTGAACTACGAATCTGCCCGCGACTCGCTCGACTACCACGGCAACGCCCCGTTGCCCCCCACTTCCAAGAAAAAATCGCCCGATACCGACGATGACAACGACGACCGCCTTTTTGGCGGCGGGCAGGGCCGTAGTGGCCAAAGCCCGAGCGGGGCCGCCCGCAAGACGGGCAGCACCGAAAAATCGCGCACCCCGG
>JANXUO010000085.1 GCA_025356245.1 Hymenobacter sp. | reverse complement strand
CCGCGCGTCGCGCCAGCGCTCCCATTGCTGATAAACCGCCGACCAGGGCGGCAGGTCGCCCGGCAGGTAGCGCCAAGGGCAGCCCGTGTGGGCCAGGTAGCGCAAGCCGTTGAGCAGCGCCCGCAAGGGGTGCGCCCGCTGCGGGGCACTGCTCGCCGCCCGCGCAAACGCCGCGCCGGAGCCGGAAGGCTCCAACGCGGCGCGGCGGGTTGGGTAGTGGGGCAGCTTGGCAGCGGTGGCGGTACGCACACCCGCACGCCGGCCGGCAAGGTGCTTAGCTTTTCTTGAAACCGTCTTTGGCGGCTTTTTCTTCCACCGTTTTCATGCGCTTTTCGGTGTCGGGGTGCGAGGAGAAGAGCTGCTGCATGGTGGTGCTTTTGCTGCCGCCGGCCTGCTCGGCGGCCACCAGCTTGCCGAAGGCCGTGGCCAGGGCGTAGGGGTTTTTGCCTTGTTTTTTGAGCAGGTCGTAGCCGAAGTCGTCGGCGGCGCTTTCCTGGCTGCGCGAGAAGCTGGCGTTGGTCAGGGCCTGGCCCACGGCCCCAAGGCGCGAACTGCTGAGCGCCCCGGCCCGCCCGCCCTGCGAGGTTACGCCGTCTTTGGCGGCCGAAGTGAGCAAGGCCGTTTTCATGGCATCGCGGGAGTCGTGGTTTTTGACGTGGCCGATTTCGTGGCCAATCACGCCCAGCACCTCGTCGTCGGTCATGGCTTGCAGCAGGCCCGCGCACACGCGCACGCTGCCGTCGGCGCAGGCAAAGGCGTTCACGTCGCGCACTTCATACACTTTATAGTTCAGGCGCAAGCCCTCGTAGCTGGTGAGGTTAGCCGTGATTTTATCCAGGCGCTTGGCCAAGGCCGAGCCAGGGGCGGCCACGGGGTTGTTGGCATCAGACCAAGTCACGAATTCCTGGGTCTGGGCCACAACTTCGGCATCGGAAAGGGTGAGGGCCTTGGCCGCCTTGAGGCCCGCGCCAAGCGAGCCGGTGTTCAGTTTGAACTGGGCCTGGGCCGGGGCGGCGGCCCCAAGCAGCAACGCGGCGGCCAGCAGGGAAAGGGAAAATTGACGCATAATTTGGCAACAATGAAATTAAAAAAACCCGGCCCCGAACGAGGCCAGCTACTACACCGGCGGCTAACGCGAACCCCAACGACCGCGTTGTGCGCCGCCGGTTTTTTGTCAGGCCCTGGCCAGGGTGTCGGCGACCCAAAGGCGGGCGGCAGAGGCGGGTACTTACAGGGTATTTTTCAAAGGTACCGCCCAGGCGGCTGTTTGTTGCGCCCAGTACTCCTAAAAAAGGCCGCCGGGCGCTTGGCCTCTGCCTGGCCTTTTGCGGCGCGCGGTGGGGCATCCGCAGGGCGGCGGGGTGCCCCAAAGCCGCATACGCCGCCGTTCTTTGCGGAGCCGGGCCGGTTGGCCCGCCCCTTTCCGTATGTTTTTTCGCTACTTTTTGCTGGTGTCGCTGCTTTTGAATTTGAACGCCGGGGCGGCCCCCACCCCGCCCGATTACGACAGCTACCCCGTTTACCACGGCCCCGACCTGGGCCTCACCTTCGCGCCGCAGGGCGGGGCGGGCACCCTGCGCGTGTGGGCGCCCACGGCCGAGGCCCTCACCCTGCGCCGCTACGCCGCGGGCAGCGGCACCGCCCCGGCCCTCGAAACCCTGCCCCTGCACCGCGCCCGCCAAGGCACCTGGACGCTCACGCTGCCCGCTGGCACCGGCGGCTTCTACACCGTGCAGGCCACCATCAGCGGCCAGGCCCGCGCCGAAGTGCCCGACCCCTACGCCCGCGCCGTGGGCCTCAACGGCCGCCGCGCCGCCTGGCTCGACCCCGCCACCGCTGCCCCGCCCCGCTGGGCCGACGACCTGCGCCCCGCCCTGAAGCAACCCACCGACATCATCGTCGGCGAAGCTCACCTGCGCGACCTCACCGTGCACCCGCAGAGCGGCATCCGGCACCGGGGCCAGTTCCTGGGCCTCACCGAGGGCAACACCCGCGGGCCGGGCAACGTGCTTACCGGCCTGCCGCACTTGCTGGAGCTGGGCATCACCCACCTGCACCTGCTGCCCATCAACGACTTCAACTCGATTGACGAAGCCCAGCCCGAAGCCAACCGCTACAACTGGGGCTACGACCCTATGAACTACACCGTGCCCGAAGGCTCGTACGCCACCGACGCGGCCAACC
>JANXUO010000076.1 GCA_025356245.1 Hymenobacter sp. | reverse complement strand
GGCACGGCCAGCCCGCGCCACTCGGCGGGGCGGGTGTACACGGGCGGGGCCAACAGGTCGTCCTGGAAGGAGTCCGACAGGGCCGATTCCTCGTTGCCCAGCACGCCGGGCAGCAGCCGCACCACGGCATCGACGAGGATGGCGGCGGCCAGCTCGCCGCCGCTCAGCACGTAGTCGCCCACGCTGATTTCGTGGGTGATGTAGGCTTGCCGGATGCGCTCATCAATGCCCTTGTAGTGGCCGCAAAGCAGGATAATATTGCCCAGCAGCGAGAGGCGGTTGGCCAGCGGCTGGCGCAGGGTTTCGCCGTCGGGGGTGAGGTAAATAATGGCCTCGTAGGGCCGCTGAGCCTGCAACTCGTCAATCCAGGCGGCGATTGGCTCGACGCGCAGCACCATGCCGGCCCCACCGCCAAATACGTAGTCGTCAATCTGGCCGTGCTTGTTGATGGCGCGGTCGCGGAGCTGATGAACGTGAATTTCGGCCAGGCCCTTGTCTTGCGCCCGCTTCACGATGGAGTAAGCGAAGGGGCTGACTAGCAGCTCGGGCTGGCAGGTGAGGATGTCAATTCGCATCAATCACGAATTTAAACGAATTTGGGGGATTACGCAAATACGGGGTAGCACGGGTTTTCAATTCGTACGTTAGGTCGTTGCATCGGGCGAGGACGCTGATTTGACGGCCTGATGCGCGGGTTGAAAACCCGCGTTACTCGGCCTCGTCCTGGGCACGGTCCGACGGTTTCAGGTACACGTCGAGCAAGCCGTCGGGCAAGTTCACGAACACCTGGCGGGTGGCGGCGTCTGCGTGGGTCACAATGTCGCCGGCCACTGGTATCAGCACTTCCTGGCCCTGGTAGCGCATGGCCAGCACGTCCTGCTGCGGCAGCTCAAAAAAATTCTCGACCGTGCCCAACGGGCCAGCAACCGCGTCCACCACCGTGAAACCAATCACGTCGTGAAAATAAAACTGGTCGGCTTTCAGCTTGGGCAGCTCCTGCAACGGCAGAAAAAGACTGGCGTGGCGCAGCGGCTCGGCCTCCTCCAGGCGGTCGATGCCGCGCAGTTTCAGCAAAACACCTTTCTCACCGGGCTGAATCTGGACGCTCTCGACGGGGTAGGCCACCAGGTTGGCAGGCGCGGCTTTGAGGGTCAGGTAAATGGTTTTCAGCTTTTTGTACGCCTGGGCATTGTCGGCATCAAACTGTGCCGTGACGTGCCCTTTCAACCCGTGGGTTTTGACAACGTAGCCGAGCTGGTAAGTTTCTTCAAGGGTCATGGTGGGGGAGATTTAGCAGCCGTAAGGCATTGGTCGGACGAATACCAGTATAAAAAATGGGAGCTGTTGGCCAGACGGCCCACAACTCCCATTGTTCATTTGGCTGGCAGCAACACCAGCAACAACCTATTCGGCGGCAGCTTCGGCGGCCGGAGCTTCCTCGGCAGCAACAGCTTCGGCGGCGGGGGCTTCGGCCTCCACCACGGCCGGAGCCGGGTTAAGCAACGCTTCGGCGGCGGCCTGACGTTCGCGGATGGCAGCGGCACGGGTCTCTTTCACCTTGGTTTCGGCGGCGAGGGCAGCCTTGCGGGTGTCGGCCACGGCATCGACGATGCCGGTGCGCTTGCTCTCAATTTTGGCATCTTTCTCGGCTTTCCAGTCGGCGAGGCGCTGGTCGGCCACTTCCTGCGTAATGGCACCTTTGTCGACACCAAGTTGCAGGTGGCGGCGCATGAGCACACCGCGGTAGGCGAGCATGGCCCGCACGGTGTCGGTGGGCTGGGCACCGGTCATCATCCAATAAAAAGCCCGGTCGGCGTCGTAGTTCACGGCGGCGGGGTTCACGTTGGGGTTGTAGGTACCGATTTTTTCGATGAAGCGGCCATCGCGCGGGGCGCGGGCATCGGCAACTACGATATCGTACATGGCGGCTTTTTTGCGACCACGGCGGGCAAGGCGGATTTTAACGGCCATAAACCTTTGGGGGGTTATTCGACGGAACACGTCCGTCTAAGGGTTGGTATCCCAGAAATTTGGGAGCGCAAAGGTAGCCCAAATTCAGCGCATTAGCAAGCACGGTGCGGTTGTGCAGATTTTGTAATCTGCGCAAGAGGCAGGTAAGCAGGGTATGTGTCGCCAGCAAACAAAAAGGAGGACTGGAATTTTAATCCAGTCCTCCTTTCCCGTGGTTCACCAGTTCCAAGCGCGGGTTACAAAGCCCGTGCTATGTTGTTATGCCGCTACGGCCGTGCGCTTAGGCGTGACCACCTTACGCTTGATTTTGATAATGCCCACCTTGTCCATCGTCCAGATAGCCACGTAGGTAGGGTCGAATTCCCACCACTTCACGCCGAAATTTACGCGCATGGGCAACTTGTGGTGGTTGTTTTGAAACAACTCGCCAAAAGCCAGGAAATCGAAGGCCAGGGTATTTTTGCTACGGTCGTGGTTGTCGAAGTTCTGGTAGCCGTACTTGTGGCCGCCCCAGTTCACAATGGCCCCGTGAATCGGCCCCATCAGGAAGTGAATGGGGAGGAGCAGGTATTGCCACCAGGCGGTAGCGAAGTTGATGTAGAACAGCACGTAAGCCGCGCCCCAGCCCACGCGCGACCACACGGTACTGCCGAAATTATCGACCGCATCCCATTCCGGGTAGTTGCCCTCAAAACGCTCGGCCACTTCCACGTTGCGGGTGAGTACGCCGTTGTAAATTTCCTTGGTTTTCCACATCATGTCGAACGCATTGTTGGAATAATGCGGCGAGTGCGGGTCCAGCTCGGTGTCGGAGTAAGCGTGGTGCATGCGGTGCAGCACGGCGTAGGCGCGGGGCGAAAGGAAGGAGCTGCCCTGGCAAGCGTACGTGAAAAGGTAGAAAAATTTCTCCCAAAACTTGTTCATCGTGAACATTTTATGTGCAGCATAGCGGTGCAGATAAAATGTTTGGGTGAAAAGCGACAGGTAGTAGTGGGCAACGAAGAAAACCAGAATGACCATGACGGGCAGTAAGAGAAAACGGTAACGTGATTTGGCCGCAACAAGCAAGAAGCTGGCCGAATGGTTCGACGGAAAGGACTACAAAATTACGGCTTGCGGAAAACGGTGGGTTTTCACCCCCCAAATTTTGTAGCGCCCTACCACCTGGCAGGGCCTTACGCCTGCCCAAGTAGCTCGCGGGTGGCGTCCCAGTGCGGGGCGTCGGGCAGGGGCGCTACCAGCGTCAGGGCTTCTTTCGTGACGGGGTGGAGCAAGGCCAGCTGCCGGGCGTGGAGGGCAATGCTGATGTCGGGCAACGGGTTGAGGAAGCCGTACTTCACATCGCCGACGATGGGCGTGCCGAGGCCGGTGGCGAGCTGCACCCGAATTTGGTGGGGCCGCCCGGTAATGGGGTTGATTTTCAGCAAAAATCGGTTGCCTACCGGCCCCAGCAGCTCGTAGTGCAGCTCCGATTTCTGGCCTTGGGTGTGCAGCGCCGGGTAGGCTTTGGTGACGTTGCGAATGGTGTCTTTTACCAGCCAATGCACCAGCTGGCCAGCTTCGGGCATGGGCGGCTTGCCAGTGAGGGCGAGGTAGGTTTTCTGCATCTTATTGTCGCGAAACATCTCGTTGAGGCGACTCAGGGCCTTGCTGGTTTTGGCCAGGATGACGATGCCCGACACGGGCCGGTCGATGCGGTGGCACACGCCGATGAAAGCTTCGCCGGGCTTCTTGTATTTGAAGCGCAGGTACTCGGCGGCCTTGTTGGAGAGGGGCTCGTCGCCGGTGGCATCGCCCTGCACCAAGATGCCGGCGGGCTTGTTAATGACGAGCAGGTGGTTGTCTTCGAAGATGATTTCTCTTCCTTCAGACCAGAGATTGGGTCGGTTCACGTAACTTTAAAACGGTGGGGGCGGACGATTCGCGGACAGCAAGCCAGGGCCGACGCGCGGCCCCACGGGGCTACCTAACGTCGTTCAAATCACCCGTAATGGCTGTGTGTGGCTACTGCCTGGGGCAAAGATAGGGCAGGAGCTACGCTTCGCGCAGCGGGGCCAGGGTCAGATACCCGGCTACGGCCAGCGCGGCCCCGGCCGCCAGTCCGAACGTCCAGCCCGGCCCGGCCAGCTGCCACACCGCGCCCGCCCCCAGGCTGGCCCCCAGCGCGGCCAGGCTGCCCAGCCCGCCAAAGGTACCCAGGGCCGCGCCGGTATCGGGGCGGGCGCAGAGGCTGCTGACCCACGCTTTGGCCACGCCCTCGGTGCTGGCCGCGTACAGCCCGTAGAGGGCAAACAGGCCCGCGAAGGCCCAGCCGGTGCGGGCCAAGGCCACGCCGCCGTACACAACAGCAAAGGCCAGCAGCCCGCCCACCAGCAGCCGGCGCGGCCCCAGGCGGTCGGCCAAATGGCCCAGGGGCCAGGCGCTGAGGGCGTACACGGCGTTGTAGCCGATGTAGAGGCCGATAACGCCGGCCTCCGATACGCCCCGCTGCCGGGCCAGCAGCAGCAGAAAGGCATCGGAGCTGTTGAATAACGCGAACACCAGCAGTGCCCCCACCACGCGCCGGTAGGCGGGCGGAGCCACCCGCCAGTAGCCAAACGCGGCCCAAAACGGCTGCGGCGGCCGGCCCGAGGGCGCGGCGGGCCGCTCGCGTAGCGCAAAGGCCACGACCACGGCCAGCACCCCCGGCACGAAAGCCCACCAAAACAGCGGCCGGAACTGGCCCGGCCGCGCCGCCAGCCAGAGCAGGGCCACCGCCGGCCCAAACACCGCGCCCAGCGTGTCCATCGAGCGGTGGAAGCCGAACACCTTGCCCTTGTTGGCGGGGGTGGTTTCGTCGGAGAGCAGCGCGTCGCGCGCGCCGGTGCGCAGGCCCTTGCCCAGGCGGTCGAGGGTGCGGGCCAGGAATACCCATCCCGGTGCGGCCAGCACTGCCAGCAGGGGCTTCGATAATGCACTCAGGCCGTAGCCCCACTGCACGAAGGGCACCCGCCGGCCCAGCCGGTCCGACCACTGCCCGAAGTAGCCTTTGCTGAGCCCCGCCACGGCTTCGGCCACGCCTTCGAGCAGCCCAATCAAGAACACCGAAAAGCCGATGGATTGCAGGTAAAGCGGCATCACCGGGTAGAGCATTTCGCTGGCCAGGTCGGTGAAGAGGCTGACGAGCGAGAGCAGCCAGACGGCGCGGGTAAGGTAGGCAAAGCGGGGCATCAGAGCGTTAGTTTCAGGGCGATGTTGGCCACGAGGCCATCCAGCGGGGCATACAGGGGCCGGAACGAGGGCCGGTCGGTGGGGCCGTACACCACTTGCTCGTAGCGCGTCTGGCGCACGTCGAGGAAGTTTTCGACGTTCACCACGAGGGAGAAATGGGGCGGGAACTGCTTTTCGGCCAGCGCGCCCAGCAGCCAGAAGCCGCGCCCCTGCCGGTCGCCCTCGCCCAGGTACTGCGGGCCGTTGTAGGTACCCTCCAGGCCCAGGCGGAAGTTTTTGGGCTGCTCATAGACGGTGGTCAGCACCAGCCGGTGCTTCGACACAAACGGCAGCTGCGCGGGCTGCGTCGCGTCGGAGGCCTGGCGGGCGTCGGTGAAGGTGTAGGCCGTAAAAAACTGCAAGTCCTCGAGGTTGAGCCGCACGTTAGTTTCCAGGCCCCGTGCCGTGATGGGCAAAGGCGAATTGATGAATTCGGTGATGCCCAGCGGCTGCAAGGCCGTGTTGGGAATGAGGGCATTTTCCAAACGGGTGTAAAACGCGGCCTGGTTCAGCACCACGCCCAGCTCGCCGACGTGGCCCTTTAGCGTCACGTCGGCGTTCAGCCCCCGCGAGGTTTCGGCCTGCACGGTGTTGGGGTTGAGGGCGCGCACGCCCACGTAAGCCTGCTGCTCGCTGGCGTTGGCGAAGATGGTGGGCGCTTTGTAGCCGTAGCCGCCCCCGGCCCGCAGCGCCACGTGCGGGCCGGCTTTGTAGAGGGCCGAGAATCGCGGCAGCACAAACCAGCCGTAGGGCCGCTGGTAGTCGGTGCGCAGGCCGGCTTGCAGGGTCAGGTTCTCCAGCGGCTTCCAGTCGTCTTGCGCAAACAGCCCGTAGGTTTGGTATTGGTAGTCGCGAAGGGCCATGTCAGGCATCTGGGCGGTGGTCTCGCGGAAGTCGTCGGTGGTGACGGTGGCTCCCGCCACGGCCCGGTGCGCTCCGGCCGGCACCAGGTACGAGGCTTCCGAGTAGGTAGAGAATTGCCGGCCCGCAAAGTAGGCCTCGCCGGCCTGAATGTTGCGCGTGAACGAGCTGAGACTGTTTTTGAGCGTCAGCACCTGCCCGCGCCGCCGCTTGGCATCCACCCGAAACTGGGTGCTGTAGCGCTCCGAGCGGTTGCGCTCGAGGTAGCGGTGCAGGCCCACCGGCTGGTTCACGATGGCTTCCAGGTCGCCGCCGGTGCGGGTTTCGGCGCCGGCCGTGGCCCCCAGGTACAGGGTCGTGGAGTCGTTGAGGTAGTAGTACAGGCGCGGATTCACGTTGGTGAGCTGCACCTGCGGCAGGTCGGTAAAGCCGTCGCCGTTCACGTCGTAGGCGCGTTGAGTGTTTTGGGTGGCCAGCAGCGTGAGGCCCAGCCGGCCGGTGCGCCCGCTGTAAAAGGCAGTCAGGTCGCGCCCGCCCTTGTGGGTTTGATTGAGCAGTACGTTCAGCTCGGGCGTAGCGGTGGGTGTTTTGGTCACCAAGTTCACCAGCCCCGCAATGGCATCGCCGCCGTAGAGGGCCGACGACGCGCCCTTGATGATTTCGACCTGCCGCAAGTCCAGCGGCGGCACCTGCACCAAGCTCAGCCCCTGCGAAAAGCCCCCGTAGAGCGGGAAGCCGTCGCGCAGAATTTGGGTGTAGCGCCCGTCCAGGCCCTGAATGCGGAAGGCCACGCTGCCGGAGTTAGCGGAGGTGAACTGGGGCTGAATGCCGCTGGCCTCCGTGAGCAGCATAGCGATGTTGGCCGGCTTCATGCTGCTTTTCTCGTCCAGCTCCTCCGGCCCCAGCACCTCGATGCGCACTGGTACGTCCTCGATGCGCGAGCCGGTGCGGGTGGCCTCCACCACCACGCCTTGCAGCTCCAGGCTACTCGGCTCCAGCTCGACCAGCGCCGGCTCGGCCGTGGCTTGCGGCAGGGTGAAGGCCACGGTGCGGGTGCCGTAGCCGATGCTGGAAAAGGTGATTTGCTGCGGTCCGGCCGGCACGTTGGGCAATTCGGCCCGGCCGTTGGCATCGGTGGCCGCGCCGAATTGCAGGGCCGGGATAACAACGCTCACGCCCGGCAGGGCGGTTTTAGTGCGCTCGTCGCGCACCAGCACGCGCAGCGGGCTTTGGGCCAACGCCGCGCCAACGCTGCCGAGCAGCGCCAAAAACAACAAAATAATTTTCATAAAACGAAAGACGCAACGCGCCGGAAAGTCGGAAAAATGGGAGTAAACACAACCGGGCGACCCTCGACCGAGAGCCGCCGAAACGGAATGAACCCATCAAATCAGACTTGCAGTACGGCGTAGCGCAGGTAAAGCCGGCGCACCGGGGGCGGCAGCTTGGCCACTCGGGGCCAGGTACTTGCCCGGCCGCGCTGCCCCCTAAAGGCCGGGCAGCAGACCGGGCTTGGCTCCGCAACGACAACCACGGCCGGCGCGGCTGGCGCGGCCGGCACCTCCACGCTCGTAGCAGCCGTGGTATACTCGTGGCTTTCGTGGGCGAAATGCTGCCGGGCTTCGTCCACGTCCAGCTCGCACACGCCGCCCAGGTAAAGGAGCCCGAGCAAAAAGGCAAACGAACGAAACAGCAGGCGCAAGGGCAGCATGGCGGCGGAGTGGTTGCGCAAAGGTACCGGCCGGCAGCCCCGGCCGGCCTGACTAATACCCTTCCTCGGCGCTCGGAAACTCGCGGCTTTTCACGTCGGCCACGTAGTGTTGCACGGCTTCGGTCATGATGTCGTGCAGCTCGGCGTAGCGGCGCAGGAAACGGGGCTTGAACTCCTTGGTGATGCCAAGCAGGTCGTGAACGACCAGCACCTGGCCATCGACGCCCGGCCCGGCCCCGATGCCGATGACGGGGATGGTCAGCTCCTCGGCCACGCGCTGGGCCAGGGCGGCGGGTATTTTTTCGAGGACGAGGCCGAAGCAGCCAATTTCCTGCAAAATGCGGGCATCTTCGATGAGCTTGTTGGCTTCGGTTTCTTCTTTGGCCCGCACGTTGTAGGTGCCGAACTTGTAGATGCTTTGGGGCGTGAGGCCGAGGTGGCCCATCACCGGGATGCCGGCCGTGAGGATGCGGATGATGCTGTCCTTGATTTCGGCCCCGCCTTCGAGCTTCACGCCGTGGCCTCCGCTTTCCTTCATGATGCGGATGGCCGATTGCAGCGCCACCGACGAGTTGCCCTGGTACGAGCCAAAAGGCATATCGACGACCACAAAGGCGCGTTTCACGCCTCGCACCACGCCCTGAGCGTGGTAAATAATCTGGTCGAGGGTGATGGGCAGCGTGGTTTCGTGGCCGGCCATGACGTTGGAGGCCGAGTCGCCGACGAGCAGTACGTCGATGCCCGCGCCGTCCAGAATCTGGGCCATCGAGAAATCGTAGGCCGTGAGCATGGATATTTTTTCGCCCCGCTGCTTCATCGCGAGCAGCTGATGAGTGGTAACAAGCTTAACTTCTTTGTGCTGGGACATGGAGCAAGTGCGCTAACGGCCGTTGGGGCGAATTGGGGCCACAAAGCTGGCAAGAATTTATGGATTGGCCACGCAAGTGTAGCCCAACGGCGGCTTGCCAAAGTTTTCGTCCGCGTTCGGTGGCAAAAAGGGACTTTGGACCAGGCTGCCCGCGCCCCGACCCTTTACTGGTACTGCGTAAACCGGTTGCGGTTGAGCTTCAAGTCCTGCAAGAGGCTGCTTTTGGCCGAAATCGTGACGTTGAAGCCCCGCGTCTGGCCCAGCGGAATCCAGTTGCCGGCAATTTGCCAGCAGTGCAAATCGCGGAAGAAGGTGATGTTGGGGTAGGTGATGGTCTGATGTACCAGGTCGTAGCCCAAATTGTAGTTGAGGCGCAGATTTTCGGTGAGCTTCACCGAGCCCGTTACGCCCACCGTAGCCAGGCCAAACACGGGCGGCACCACCGAGCGCCGCGTAAGTGGCGGGTTGCTGGCCGAATAGCTCGCGTTAAAGGTCATGGCCAGCTCCCAGGGAATGGTAAAATCCACGTAGTCGGCGTACATGGCCATGGGGCCGGGGGTGCCCAGGGCGGGGTCGTTGGCGGGGGCCACGGCGCGCGGTATTACGCTGCGCTTGGTGCCGGTGGCGGGGTTGAAGCTGTAGGTAATGCCCACGTCGGCCCGGCTGAGGCGGGCCAGGCGGCGGTTGGTACCTGTCTGGTCGAGCAAAAACTTATTGCGGAAACGGCCCGTACTGTCGCGCTGGTAGGGCTCGAAGGTAGCGCTGGCGTTCAGATTCAGCGACTTGCCCACTTGGCGGCGGAAGCTCACGCCCAGCGGCGAAAGCTGGAAGGAGTCGGCCGCGAAGTTGTAGCTGAGGTTAAAATCGAGGGCGTCAATCAGGCTTACCTTGCGGGTGGGGGCCGTGCCGGTGGTGTCCTGCTTGTTGCGCACCTTCAGCTCGACGGAGTTTTGGAGGCTGAAGCTGAGGCTGCTGACGCGGCTGCCGCCCGGAGCGCCGTACAAAAACCCGTTGTAGCGCTGGAAGCTGCCCCGGCTGTACTGCGGGCCGTAGTCCTGGGCCAGCCCGGCCAGCCTGGGGTCGTTGTAATCGGTAAAAACGCTGGTGGTTTTGGTAAAATCGGGCGAGTACGAGTAGTTCAGGCTGGGCGTGGCCTTGTGCCGGATGGCCTGCACGAAGCGGTTTTTGTTTTTGCGCACCACCGTGCCGTAGAAAGCGGTGGTCAAACTCAGCCCGCCCGCGTAGTTGTATTCCCGAAAAAAACCGGAGGCCGTATCGATGCGCACGGCCTTGGCCTCCTGCACGTAGCGGTAGTTCAATTGCTTGTTGTACCAGATTTCGCCGTAGCTTACGCTGGGCGTGAGGCGCAGGTTTTTGAGCAGCGTGTACGAGCCCAGCGTCAGCCCAAAATTGTGCTTGATGCCGCTTTGGGCGTTGCGAAACAACGCGGCGATGTTGGAGAAGCGCAGCGGAATCTGGTTGGAACTGCTGCTGCCGCCCAGCAGCGGCAGGCCGTTGAGCGAACGGGCGGGCACCACGTTCGAGAGCTTGTTCTGGGCCGTCACGTCGTAGCTGATGGCGAACTGCTCGTAAAATTTGCCCCGCGTGGGCAGCTTAAACCACTGGTAAGGCGTTTGGCGGGCCACCCCGAGGCTCACGTCGGGCAGCACGAAATCCATCACACCGGTCTGCACGTTCTGGCTCTGGCTCAGCCGAATGCTGTAATTGACGGGCGAATTGCGAATCTGCTTCTGGTAGCCGATGCTGGAGCTGAACGAGGGCGACAAAAACCGCCGCGCGTCCAAACTATTTACCCGGTTGAAGCTGGTGCTGCCGGCTTGTACCGAAGCTGAAAACCGCCCGCCGCCCGGCTTGGCCACCGGCGCGTGGCTCCACGAGAGCCAGAACGTCTGGGCCGCTGGCGGCCGGATGTAGATGGGCGAGGTGCTGAGCCCATCCGTGGCCAGCAGCGGGTTCTGGGGCCGGTTGGTGAAGCGGAAATTGAAGTTGCCCGAGTACGTGTAGCGTTTCAGGTACTGCACGTCGGCGGTGCCGCCCCAGCCGCCAAAGCCCTGGCCGTTACCAGCATAAATGTCGCCGGTGAGGCGCACGCCAATGTAGTCGTTGGGCGCAAAGTAGTAGCCGCCGTTGGTGAGGTAGTAGCCGCGGTCGGCAGCTTGCCCGAAGGTGGGGATGAGCAGCCCCGCCCCGCGCCCTTTGTTGGGCTTCGGAAAAAAGCCGAACAAGAAGCCCAGCGGCGTGGGCACGTCGCCAATCACGAGGTTAAACGGCCCGGTCACGACCTGCTTGCTCGTCACCTTCATCTTGCTGGCCTGGATGTAGAAGTGCGGGTGCTCGAGGTTGCAGGTGGTGTAGCGGCCGTGCAGGCCATACAGCTCGTTGTCAGGCGTTTTTTTGATGACTTCAGCGCTCACAAACCCTTGGCCCTGGGTGGTGACGGCCTCGGCAATCTTACCTTTTTTGGTTTTGAAGTTGTAGGCAATTTTGCCCGCCGTGTACAAGCCATCACCATCCTTAAACACGGGCCGGTCGAGTAGCTTGTGGTTGAGTGTGTCGAGCTTGCCTTCGGCCGTCATCGTATTTAAGCCGTAGTTCACGGTGATGAGCGCCGCCTTGAGGTTGGTGGTGCCGTAATCGACTTTGGCCTTGCTGTAAAGGCGGGCCACCTTGTTGGTTACATCAAACTGGATGGAGTCTTTGGCGGCATATTTCACCGTGGTTTCGACCTGGCCTTTGCGGCGGGTGCGCACGGTCAGCGAGTCGGCGGGGCCACTCACGCGCTGCACCAGGCGGGTGGTGTCGGCAGCGGCAGGGGCGGGGCCGGCCAGGGTGTCGGGCACGGGGCGGCGGTTGGTGCCGGGCACCCGGCTCTGGCCGGGGTTGGCCACGCCGGGCGGCGGCAGGCCAATGGGGTCGCGCGGGTCGGGGGATATGTAGCGCACCGGCGGGGTGGGGGCGGAGCCGGGGCGCTGGCCGGGCTTGGCGGCGGCCGGGGCGGTTTGGGCCAGGGCCGGAGCCAGGGGCAGCAGCCACAGACCAAGCGGCAGCGCCCACAGCGCGCGGCGTAGCGCGGCACTAAGCAGTTTCCAAGGGCTTAGAGTAGCAATCACAAGAAGTATAGACGGTAATTACGTTAATTTTGAGCTTTTACAAAGGTAGCAAGTCGCTGCCCGCTCCTCCTTAACGATGCCCGTGCGGATTATTGTATTACTTCTGGCCCTGGCTGGCTGGCTGGGTACCCCCGCCGCCGGTGGCCCGCCCGCCGCGCCCCGCGCCCCTTACCGCTACCGTCTCCGCACCGTGGTGCTCGACGCCGGGCATGGCGGCAAAGACCGGGGCTGCGCCGGGGCCAGTGCCCGCGAAGCCGATGTGGCCCTGGCCATTATCAAAAGCCTGGGCCGTCAGATTGAAGACTCGATGCCCGACGTGAAGGTCATCTACACCCGTAAAACCGATGTTTTTGTGGAGCTTGACGAACGCGCTGCCATCGCCAACCGCCACCACGCCGACCTCTTCATCTCGGTGCATTGCAACGCTGGCCCCAGCCAAAGCCACGGCACCGAGGTGTGGACGATGGGCCTGCACAAAACCTCAGCCAACCTGGGCGTGGCTCAGCGTGAAAACGCCGTTATCCTGCAAGAAGATAATTACCAAAGCCGCTACGGCGGCTTCGACCCCAAGTCGCCGCAGTCGCACATTCTGTTTTCGCTGTTTCAATCGGCCTACGTCACCAACAGCCTGCGCTTTGCTCAACGGGTTGACAGGCAGTTGCGCACCCACACCCAGCGCAGCAGCCGGGGCGTGAAGCAGGCCGGGTTTCTGGTGCTCTGGAAATCGACCATGCCCTCGGTGCTCATTGAGTCAGGCTTTTTAACAAACCCCACCGAAGAGCGTTACCTCAACGATAAGGGCAATCAATCGTATATGGCCACGGCCATCTTCCGGGCCTTTCGTGAGTACAAGCGCGAGCTGGAAGGCTCTTGAAATGTTGAGTGTTGAATTTTGAATGTTGAGTGGAACAGGCTGCGAAACGGCTGTTCGCTGTTCGGCTACCAATTCATTCAACACACAACCCTTAACATTCAAAATTAAGAATTCAACACTCAACATTCAACACTACCCATCCCCGTGTCTAAAGAAATAAAAGTAGCCCTGCTGGCCATTGCAGCTCTTGCGGCCCTGTTTATCGGGTTCAACTTCCTGCGGGGCAGCAATGTGCTGTCCAGCGACCGCACCTTTTACGCCACTTACGCCAGCGTCGAGGGGCTTAACGTGGGGGCACAGGTGGTACTCAACGGCATCAAAGTGGGCCAGGTAAAGGAGTTGAAATTGGAGGCTGACAAGGGCAACCGTGTACGGGCCGCCATCGAACTCGAGAAAAGCGTGGTTGTGGGCGATTCCACGGTGGCCGGACTGGCGGGCTCCTTTTTGGGAGCCAAAAACATCACCCTCACCATGGGCAAAAACACCAAAACCTATAACGGAGGCGAAGAGCTTATTAGCGTTGAAGCTACCAGCATTGCCGATGCTTTTCAGCGCAAGGCCCTGCCCGTGCTCGACACCGTGGGGGCCACGTTGGCGCACATCAACGGGTTTCTGAACAAGGATTCTGAACTGAGCATTCAGGGTACCCTCAAAGGGGCGCGGGGCAGCACCGAGGCCCTGCAAAAGCTGATTGAGTCAAACCAGAAAAACGTGGCGCTCATCACCCAGAACCTGGCCCAGATGAGCACGGCCCTCAACAAAACCACCGGCAAGCTCGACCGCATCGCCGTCAATTTCGCCCAGCTTTCCGACTCGCTCAAGGCGGCCCCGGTTGGCCCCGCCCTGCGCCGCCTCAACGCCACCATGGCCGAGGCCCAAACCACCGTCAAGGGCCTAAACCGCGCCCTCAACGACCAAAAGGGCAGCATGGGCAAGCTCCTCAACGACACCCTGCTCTACAACAACCTCAACGCCACCGCCGCCAGCTCTAACGCCCTGATAACCGACTTTAAGGCCAACCCCAAGCGCTACGTACACTTCTCGGTGTTTGGCGGTGGCAAGGATAAAAAAACCAAAACCGAAGTCGAAACCACCGCTACCAAGCTCAACGGCACAGCGGTGAAAACCGAAACGAAAACCACGATTAAGTAAGGCGGTGCAGGCACCGCTTGGTGTTTCATCTCTCAAACCCGCGCTACCTTTGAAATCCGCCTTCGGGCGGATTTTTTTGTGCCGCCTCCTGCCCCCAAATCCCACCCCACCGATGAACGTCGAGCTGAACCGCAACGAAGACCAACTCAAGCAACTCTCCTTCAACCTGCGCCAGAAGCTGGCCAAAGTAGCCCTCGGCGGCGGCGAGAAGCGCATTGCCGCCCACAAAGCCAAAGGCAAGCTCACGGCCCGCGAGCGCATTGCTTTTTTGCTGGACGAAGGCGCGGCGCAGGTAGAAATCGGGGCCTTTGCCGGCGAAGGCATGTACCAGGACGAAGGCGGCTGCCCCGGCGGCGGGGTGGTGGTCATCGTCGGCTACGTGCAGGGCCGGCAAGTGGTGGTGGTAGCCAACGATGCCACCGTCAAGGCCGGGGCCTGGTTTCCCATCACGGCCAAAAAGAACCTGCGGGCCCAGGAAATCAGCATCGAAAACAAGCTGCCCATCATCTATTTGGTCGATTCGGCTGGCGTGTACCTGCCGATGCAGGACGAGATTTTCCCCGACAAGGAGCATTTCGGCCGCATCTTCCGCAACAACGCCGTGATGAGCAGTATGGGCATTGTCCAGATTTCGGCCATCATGGGGCCGTGCGTGGCCGGCGGGGCCTACCTGCCCATTATGAGCGACGAGGCGATGATTGTGAACGGCACCGGCTCGGTGTTCCTGGCCGGGTCGTACCTCGTGAAATCCGCCATTGGCGAAAGTATTGATAACGAGGCATTGGGCGGCGCGAGTATGCACTCCGAAATCTCGGGCGTGACGGACTACAAGTTTGACACCGACGCGGAGTGCCTGACCCACATCCGCAATATTTTCGACAAGCTGGGGGCCACGCCCACGGCCGGTTTCAGCCGCAGCACGCCCGCCGCCCCCAAGCTGGACGCGACCGAAATCTACGGCCTGCTGCCCGCCGACCGCGCCAAGCCCTACGACATGATGGAAATCATCAACCGTCTGGTCGATAATTCGGAGTTCGAACCCTACAAAGACCTTTACGGCCAGACGCTTATCTGCGGCCTGGCCCGCATCGACGGCTGGGCGGTGGGCATCGTGGCCAACCAGCGCAAAATTGTCAAAAGCAAAAAAACCGGGATGCAGATGGGCGGCGTCATCTACTCCGACAGTGCCGACAAGGCCGCCCGCTTCATCATGAACTGCAACCAGAAGCGCATCCCGCTGGTG
>JANXUO010000069.1 GCA_025356245.1 Hymenobacter sp. | reverse complement strand
GCTTTCGGGTGGATGGTTCAATCTGGCCTGCCGATGTCCGTCTCATCTACGTAGATGTTGTATTTATAATCGAGGCCAGGAGCCGCTAATCCAACCAACCGGCAACGGACGGTTACACCACGCCCACTGGCCGGGAACACTTCAACAGTTTCGCCGCGAGCAGGCACTGATGCAACTGTAACGGATGTTGAATTGATGACTTCGCCATTGGGTTTGAAGTATTCAATGGCCACAATTACGTCCTTCAAACGATAGCCCGCACTATTTGCCACGGTGAACGTGCCCGCGCTGATGCCGCCAAATGTGCCCACACTGTAGTCGTTGTTTGGGTAGATTTGAACAAATTCTAAAAAATGCTGACGGCTCCAAGCCCGGTTTTGTTCCTTTTCGGCGGCCGCCTGTGCTGCCGCTTGCTGTTCAATGGCTGCTTGCGCGGCTGCCTGTTGTTCGGTAGCCGTCTGTGCTGCCTGTTGTTCAATGGCTGCTTGGGTTGCTGTTGCTTCTGTGCTGATACCCGTTGTTTGGGTGTTAGGGACGCTGTAGTCGTTGTATCCTGGGCTTCGTAATGTTACAAACGCTATCAGCAGTCCAACCACCAACAACACCCCCCCTGCAATGAAAACAGGGTTGATTTTTGGCACGGATGCAATTGAACCAACCTGTGGTTGCACTGCCGGAGGTACAGAAAAGGTTGAGATAGCTGCTGGAGTAGTTAGCGGGAGAGGCAGAGCAGGCGGCTGCGTGGGTGCTCGCCGAATAGGCGGCGGCGTGACGGGCAGCAGCGATTTTAATTCGACAATTTCTGTGGCTGGCTGCCATTCGGTCATGCCCTCATGCCAGACCAACGAGGTTGGGGTAAAGGATTGCGTACTCAGTTCATTGAGGGTAAAAGGTCCGCTGGGCTCCTGGCCGTTGGAAAAGTAGTATTGGGTCATATCGGGAAAATGTTGAGTTTACGCCCGCAAATAAAGCAGGCGAAAGGCTAATACCAATAATGTGTGACCTGTCCTCAACCACATCCGTAAAAAACAAGAAATCGCCGTGCCAGCGAACCCACCACGTTGGCCCCTAGATAAGATGTCGCACCCCACATCCGGTCCCGCGTCGCCTGATGGCCCGATTTGAAGGAACCGACGGGGGCAGGCAACGGTGGTGGTGCGCCGGGTGGAGTAGGGCGAACAAAGTACCGGTAAATTATTATTGCGCTGATAATAATTAGACAGATGACGCTGCGTAGCTTCGCGGCGTCATCCGTTTTTTTTCAATTAACCATTTCAAAAACCACATGAAAAAACTTCTTTACCTGCTCTTGCCAGCACTGCTCACCGTGGCGGCCTGCTCCAAAAAAGACAACCCCACGCCCGCCCCGGTACCAGCCGCCGTAGCCAGCTTTACGATGGCCCGCACCGTGGCCGAAGTGAACGAACCGGTGCAGCTCACCAACACCAGCGCGGGTGCCGTGCGCTACGAGTGGCGCTCTTCCGACAACCCCAGCAGCATCAACGTGGCCCCCAACACGGTGTTTTCCAATGCTACGCCAGGGGCGTACACCATCACGCTCACGGCCTACAACAGTGCCGGGGTGCCCGCCACCAGCACACAGACTATCCGCATCGGCCGCCGCTACATTGTGGGCTTGCGGGTGAATCAGCTCAATTTTTTCAACGCCAACGGCCAGCCGTGGGACAGCGGCTCGGGTCCCGACGTTTTCTTTCGGTTGAGCCGCGCGGGCGCAGTGGTTGCCACCGGCAACCCGTTCAACAATCTCACCAGCGCCCAACTGCCCGTTGGGTGGACGCTTGCTTCCCTTAACCTGGAAGCCACCGGCCCCAACTGGGGCTTGGCGTTTATTGAAACCGGCAACCTGTTGGGTGATGTGTCGATGGCCAATTTCACGATTGACGAAAGCGTACCGCCCACCAACCGCGACGCCAACGGGACGGGTACCAAAACAGGCACCAGCAACGGCTGGCAGATTGAAACACTGTACGAAACGCGCTAACGCCATTTGCGGATGACCCCCGAAATGCTCCTGCCGCCCCGGCAGGAGCATTTTTTTAGTTAGCCCGCGCCGGCACGCCCACCACCGTGGCCCCGGCCGGCACATGGCGCACCACCACGGCACCCGCGCCCACCACGGCCCCGGCGCCCACGGCCACGCCGGGCAGCACGGTGGCGTTGGTGCCCAGGTAGCAGCCCGCGCCGAGGCGGGCCGCGCCGCCCACGTTGGCGTGCGGCATGAGGGAGGCGAAGTCGTCGAGCCGGGCGTCGTGGCCCACGGTGCAACCCAGGTTCAGCAGCACAAAGCGGCCCAGGGTGATGTGGGTAGTCAAAACACAGCCTTGCTGCAGGAGGCAGCCCGCCCCGATTTGCAGCTGCTGGTAGGCGGCCAGGGCCACGCTGGGGTGGCACAGCGCCGGAAACGAGAGCTGGGCCGAGGTCAGGCGGGCCACCACGGCGGCGCGGGCGGCGGGGTTGCCCACGGCCACGGCCACGGCCAGCGGGGTGGGGCTGGCGTTGAGGTCGGCGCTGCTGCCGAGGTAGGGGAGGCCCAGGCGGGCGGGGGCGGCGGGGGGCAGGTCGTCGTAGAAGCCTTGCAGCGCCCACTGCGGGCGGGCTTCGTTGATTTGCTCGAGTAGTACGCGCACCTCGCGGCCGAGGCCGCCGGCGCCGAAAATGGCTAGGGGGAGGAGCATGGGGGTTTGGGTTTCTGGTTTTTTGGGGCGACTACCCCGAAGGGGTTGCACAACACAGCCCAGGGTTGGCGACCACCGGGAGCCTACCCTGGGTCTAACGACCAACATTATCCGAACCCCAACGGGGTTCCACGGCCGTTGAACGGTGACGCGAGGCTATATCGCCAACCCTTTATCGCCAATCGTTCAACGGCGGTGGAACCCCGTTGGGGTTCGGGCAGCGCGGCTTGAGGTACCCAGGGTAGGCTCCCGGTGGTCGCCAACCCTGGGCTTTGCTGTGCAACCCCTTCGGGGTAGTCGCCCCAGCAACCGTAAACCATAAATCATAAACATCAACCCCAAAATTCGTCCATCGTGGCTGCGCCTTCGGCGCTGACGCCGCTGCCGCGCCACACCCGGCCCACGGTGCGGGCCAGGATGCGCAGGTCGAGCCGGAGGCTGACGTGGTGGACGTACCACACGTCGAGGGTAAACTTTTCTTCCCACGAAAGGGCGTTGCGGCCTTGCACCTGGGCCCAGCCGGTGAGGCCGGGGCGCAGGCGGTGGCGCTGCCGCTGGGCGGCGGAGTAGCGGGGCAGGTAGCGGGGCAGCAGCGGGCGGGGGCCGACGAGGCTCATCTCGCCGCGCAGGACGTTGAGGAGTTGGGGCAGTTCGTCGAGCGAGGTGCGGCGCAGCCAGCGGCCCAGGGGCGTGAGGCGTTGGGCATCGGGTAGGAGATGCCCGGCGGCGTCGCGGGCGTCGGTCATCGTCCGAAACTTGAAGATGCAGAATTCGTGCTCCTGCCAGCCCGTGCGCTGCTGCCGGAACAGCACCGGCCGCAGCCCCCCCAGCGCCGCCAGCGCCGCCGTGCCCAGCAGCAGCGGGGCCAGCAGCAGCAGCGCCCCGGCAGCCGCCACGGCATCGAAGGGGCGCTTGAGGAGGTAGGGCATGCGGACAGGAAACAAGAAAACAAGCTCGAACTTCGTCCAAAATTACTGCCATGCTCGTCTTCCCCAACGCCAAGCTCAATCTCGGCCTCTACGTCACCGCCCGCCGGCCCGATGGGTTTCATGCGCTGGAAACCGCCTTCGTGCCCCTGCCCTGGACCGATGCCCTGGAGCTGCTGCCCGCCCCGCCCGGTCCGGCCGAAACCACGCTGGCCCTCACCGGGCGGCCCATTCCCGGCCCGCCCGCCGGCAACCTGTGCCTGCGGGCCTACGCGCTGCTGCAAGCCGATTTCCCGCACCTGCCGCCCGCCCGCTGGCACCTGCACAAAATCACGCCCATCGGTGCGGGCCTCGGCGGTGGCTCGGCTGATGCGGCCTTTGCCCTGAAGGCCGCCAACGAAGTATTTGAGCTGCATTTATCCCCCGAAGCCCTCGAAGCCTACGCCCGCCGCCTGGGGGCCGACTGCGCCTTTTTTATCCAAAACCGCCCCGTGCTGGCCACCGGCCGGGGCGATGTATTTGCCCCGCTGCCCGAAGTGCAGCTGGCGGGCACGGCCTGCCTGGTGGTGTTTCCGGGCTTCCACATTAGTACCGCTGCGGCGTTTGCGGGCATTGTGCCGCAGCCTCCGGCGCACCCGCTGCGGGCCGCGCTGGCCCAGCCCATCGCCACCTGGCGGCACACCGTCAGCAACGATTTTGAGGCCGCGCTGGCGCCGAAGTTTCCCGTGTTGGGCGAAATAAAAGCCCGCCTCTACGCCGCTGGGGCCACCTACGCCAGCCTGTCCGGCTCCGGCTCGGCCGTGTACGGCCTGTGGGAAAGCGGCGCGCCACCGGCCACCAGCTGGCCCGCCGACTACACCACCTGGCAGGGGGTGCTGTGAGCGCCACTCCGCCTTTTTGCCCGCGCCGCCACCAGCGGATGAATCAGCACGCTCACCACAATGAGCCCCGTGCCCAGGTAAAACCCGCCCGTCATCCGTTCGGCCCCGAAGCCGGGCACGCCCAGCAAAAACAGCCCCGCCGCCATGCTGATGCCGTACACTGGCTCCAGGTTGATGGTTAGGTTGACGGCGAAAGGGGAGAGGCGCTTCATCAATTCGACCGACGTGGAGAAGGCGTACACCGTGCACACGCCCGCCAGCAGGCCCAGCCAGAGCCAGTCGTAGCCGTGCCAGGCCAGCTGCAAGCCCCGCCCCCCGGTAAACCAGCGGCTGTACGCCGGGAAGAACGCTGCCACGCTGGCGCAGGCCCCCAGCATCTCGTAAAACGTGAGCCGCAACGGCGGGTGCTCCTTAATAAGCTTGGCGTTGAGCACGCTGAACAGGGCCGACAGCCCCGCGCTGAGCACCGCCACGCCCAGGCCCAGCAGCTGGCCAAACTCGGCCTGCGCCACCAGCCACAGGCCCACCATCGTGAGCAGCCCCAGGCCCACCTCGTAGCCGCGCACCCGCCGCCACAGCAGCAGCGGCTCCAGCAGCGACGTCCACAGGGCCAGCGTGGCCAGCCCCGCCAAACACACGCTCACCGACGAGAGCCGCGCCGCCAGAAAAAAGGTAATCCAGTGCGCCGCCACCAGGGTGCCCACCGCCAGCAGCCGCGCCGCCTGCCCCGGCGCCACGCGCCAGGGCAACCGCCGGGCCGCCAGCAGCAGGCCCAGCCCCAGCGCCGCCAGGCCCGTGCGCCAAAACACCAGCTCCACGGGCGGCACCGTCAGCAGCTTGCCCAGAATGGCCGTGAAGCCCCAGAGTAGGACAATGAAATGGAGTTTGAGGTAATCTTTCATGTTGGTGTGATGTACCGCGAAACTCCGTTTCGCGTCGCCGGAACGGCGAATAATTGCCAGGATTTCCAAGGGGCAACGTCCGCGAGCATTCGCCGTTCCGGC
>JANXUO010000054.1 GCA_025356245.1 Hymenobacter sp. | reverse complement strand
GGTTGGCCTGGCATTGGCTCGCCTTCACCGTCATCTTTTTGCGAAAAATTAACCAAAAGCCGACTTTCTAAACAGCTTCGTAGTTTCTATTTTAGTAAAACTTCAAATTATTGCTTTTCTGATTTTTTAGCTTACCTTTCTTGCGCAATTCATTCTTCACTTTTTACCCCATCACACATTCATGCAAACCTCTAATTACCAATATACCATCGCGGGCTCGACGCGGGCTCGACGCGGGCTCGACGCGGGCTCGACGCGGGCTCGACGCGGGCTCGACGCGGGCTAAGGGCTTTCGCCCAAATTTTGTTTTTTGCCTTTTTTAGCTCTTTTGCGGCTTGGGCCCAGTCGGAACCTTCGGCCACTTCGCTGCCCCAGTGCTACACCCGCAACTCCAATGCAGCAACCAGTGGCGGTGCCAGCGTAGCACCCCGTGCTGCAGCACTGACGACTGCCGCAAAGGTTAGTAGTGTCATTGGGGGCTCGTGCGGCGAATTTGCTGGCTTTGCCCCCGCATTTTACCAAACCAATGGGTTGCCTGCGCTACCCATCAAAACGGTAAGGCTCATTTTCCACGTGATGCAAAAAGACAATGGCACCGAAAACTGGCAGAAACCCGTCAATGGGCAAAGTGCCGATGAGGATATTCTGCGGGGTTACATCAACGGCCTGGCAGCTTGGCCCGCCAATGGCAGCCCAACTCGGGGGGTGAACGAGCTTTTCAGTCAGTTCGACATTCGCCAAGACCCTACGACAGGGGGAGCCACCCCATCCCCGGCACCTGCACCGTATGGCGATACACGAATCAGGTTTCAGATTGAGGCTGTGCGCTATTACCGTAGTACATTATACTGGGATATGTCAAATGGCGCTTTATCTAGCTGCGAGGCTGGTGGGTGCCTGCCAGCACTTTATAACCGCTTTGTAGCCAACTCAGCCAGCAATTCTGGCATTATTGGCCAGAACCCGCTCACCGCCGACGAGCAAAATGGGGTTATCCACGTGTTTTTTGGCGAAAACCCCGGCGCGCCCGGCGTGCCGCTCGACCGCTACGGAGTGCCCGCCAGTCGCTACGGCACAGGTGGGGCGGCGGGTTACAAAGCAATTCTAATGCGGGGGCATTACTGGTCGTTGCGCCACCATCCGCTGTGGGCACCGGGCTTGCCCACTAACCTTGGCGACCAACAAGCTTCCTTCAAATATTCTCTTTACGTAATGGCCCACGAGCTAGGCCATTGCCTGGGCCTGCCCCACACATTCGATGGCGATGGCTGCGTGAGTGTTTACAACGACCCGACCAACCCCGGGAAAGGGCTATCGAATAACGTGATGGATTACCCCACCTATCCAGGGCTGTCGCTGTCGCAGTGCCAGATTGGGAAAATGCACGACGTGCTGAGCAGCGGCGGCGGCGGATATTACGTGGATGAAACCCAAGTTCGCGACCACTGGACTCGTTTGCCCAACCAAGACAACGTAATCAGCACTACGCAAACTTGGAGTACCATCCATAACCTACGCGGCAATTTATATGTGCAGCCCGGGGTTGTACTGACGGTGCAGTGCCGGGTGGGCCTGTTGGGGCCAACAGCTAAAATCGTAGTGCGCCGGGGCGGGCAACTCATTTTTGAGGGCGGTACTTTGGGCAACTACGCCACCAGCGACCGTACCGAGGCCCCGCAGAATCTACGTCTGCTACTGGGCGGCGACCCTGCCAATGACCCCAACGACACCGACAACGAAGGAGTCATTACCTTTAACAACCCCTCGTGTCGGCTACAATCAACGCGGGTAACCGCAGAACTGGCGGCGGGCGCTACGCTGCATTTGGCCTCTTCGGCCGTTCTAACGGTTGACGATGCCCAGCTGACTACGCTGGCGGGCAGCTATTTATGTATAGAGCCAGGCGCACAGATGCAATACGCCAACAACGGCCGCTTTACTACTGCACCAAATACCATATTAGGTGTTGGTCCCAACGTGGTGTTGAACCCAATGCCATCTTGCATTGCCAACCCGTGTCAGGTTAGCGGGCAACTGTTGTCGCTCACTGGCTCGGTAGCGCAAAACACCGTCGTGTGCCCCCAGGCCATCACCCTGGCAATAAGCGGAGTTCGGTTACCTTCTCCAAACGGCTTTACTTACCAGTGGAGTTTCGACAACGTCGTGCTGGCCGGACAACTCGCCCCTGTTTTGAACCATACACCGCCAGCCAATAGCGGTAGCGCTACCCGGTACTACGTTTACACTTGCACGGTACAGCCACCGGGTGGCTGCCCGCCGGTATTGCTTACTTACCGGGTCGGCATTGCGTCTGGGGCGGGCACAACCACCCTGCTCAATTCGACTCCCAGCATCTGCCTACCCGCTTCGGGGTCTTACAACTTGATAAATTTGGTAGCCTCGGTGGTCAGCAACCCCCGCGAAGTGAGCTGGGCTGGCAATTTTGTAACTCGATTTGACCCGTTCGACCCAACGCTGCCGCCAGTATATACCTTTAACGCCACCGCTGCCTGGCAGCAAGGCACCCAACATACGCTTACTGTATGCAACCGCGCCCCTGGTACTGGCTGCGGCACCTGCGCTACGGTTACCCTCACGCTGTTGCCGCCGCCTGCCCTCACCGTCACTACCAGTACGCCCACCATCTGTCCCGGCGAAATCACAAAGCTGGTGGCTACGGCCCCGGCGGGCACTACGTTTAACTGGCAGCCGGGCAATTCGACGGGCCCTACCTTGGAAGTAATGCCCACTGTCAGCGGCACGTACACGTACGCCGTGACGGCTACCAATGCGGCGGGCTGTAGCAGTCGACAAACTATACAATTAGTGGTGCGGCCCGCTACCTGCCCGGTCTGCCAGCCCACTGTAGTGCAGATGAACCCTATTCAAAACGGCGTTCCGATAACGGCGTACAGCGCGGGCTACACCTTTCTGAGTGGTCAAACATACTACTTTTCAACCAGCACTACCCTAACCAGTGGTACTTACGTGGCCCAACCCGGTGCCCGTCTACTGTTTGACAAAGAAGTGTACCTGACCCTCGATAGAGATGCCTCTTTGAGATTGCAGGGTGCTACGCTAACGGCTACCTGCGACCAGCAATGGGGCGGCATCCTCATCAAGGGAACATATGGCCTTATGGCCCAAAACACGGGCAGCTTTACCAACGAAATCAGCCATAGCAGCAATGGCATTGTGCTGCAATACGACCCTTACATATTCCCCTACAAACCCGGCACCGGGGTTTGCCTGCCTTTGGTGCTGGATGGGGTGGCCTTTCGCAACAACCTGCGAAGCATCCAAATTCAGCAAGGGGCGGGGGAGCCCGGCCAGGTCAGCATTACGGACTGCACGTTTCAGTCAGACCCGCAGCAGATGATGCCCCCTTACGCTTACATGTCGGCTACGAAGCAGTGGTGCAGCTACGCGCACCTTACCCTCTACGGCGATGTGCAAAATATGAACCTGACCGGCAATACGTTTAGAGGCGCTTTGTTTGGCATTTGGGCACCCGATGCTCTGGGCCTCACGGCCCGTCGCAATAATTTTGCGGACTGCTACATTGCCGGGGCGCTCAACTTGTTCAACACCCAGCCCAGCCGCTGGGGCAGCAACGTGTTTACGCTGGCCACGCCCGACAACGGCTTCGTTGACCCGGCCAACGACTTTGTGGCTAACGCCTACACCGACCTAGCCGACCTCGGCGCCATCGGCCCCGTGCCCCGCGAGATAAGCAGCCCCGGCAGCGCCGTGGGCCTCTGCGCCAGCGGCGAACCGCTGATAGTGGAAGAAAACGAGTTCCGGCAGCCGCAGGCGCTCCGCAGCTATTCGCTCTACAACTCCTTCCCGCAAACCGGCCTCTGGGCCGGCCCCGGCACGGTGGCGTTGCACAACAACCTATTCGAGAACCTGCACCTCGGGGCCGTGGCGCAGGCCCAGCAGCCCGGCGGCGGCGTGGCCGACGGCAACACCTTCGTGGGCTGCCGCACCGGCCTGGCCTTCCTCAACCGCGACCCCGGCACCCCGCCCGGCGACGTGAAACTGACCTGCAACTCGTTTCAGCAGCCCGCCAACCCGTTCGGCCAGTGCTACGGCATCTACCTCGGGCCGGGGCCGTACGTAGCCGGGACGCCGGGACAACAAGTTAATATTTCGCGGGAACCCATTCCAGGAACTGCTAATACTGTCCCCATTCTGCAAACGAACCGGTTTACGGGAGGGAATCCCAACAATGCCGAAAAATTTTACCACGTGTACACCGACGTGGACAACACGCGTCTGATTTATACCCGCTACAACGCCAGTGCCAACCCCCTGACCCCAACGGTGGTACTGGGCGATGCCACCGTGGCCGGCGACGGCAGCGGCTCCACCAACGCTACAGCGCTCGTTACCAGCGCAAATGACTATTTTGACCCTGGTGTCAACGATTGTGCAGCCCGTGGCTACCCGACCGGGGTTGGGCTGCGCCCGACCCAGCCCGGTAACGGCCCTGCCCTAGTGCCCTACTATCTGGCCCAAAATGCCCCTAATCCGTGTGCGGGCAGTACTTCCGTTGCTTACCGGCTGCCCGCTGGCGAAACCGGCGAACTGGTGGTGCGCGACACGTTTAGCGGACGGGTGTGGCTGCGCCAGGCCCTGAACGCGGGCGAACACACGGTGGAGGTACGGCTGGAAAAGCTGCCCCCCGGTGCCTACCACTACAGCCTCGAAGTGGACGGACGGCCTGTGGCTCACCATCAACTGCTTGTGCAATGAGCCAGCCCCTGCGTTTGCTTGTAACCAAAGCCCGGCGCACCCTATGCGCCGGGCTAGCGGGCGGGTTACTACTAATTTCCGGCACTTATGCCTTGGCACAGCCGACCCGGGTGGCCGAAACCCGGCACCCCCGCCGCTACCTGGTCGATGATGGATACGACAATAGAGTTATCGGCGATGGCGACATTTTCAGCTTTGCCTTGCCTGGCAAGCGCTACGTGCAGTGCGGCACGGACAACACCGAAAGCGGGCCGCAAAGCTCCGGACTGGCCCTGACCGTCGTCAAGCGAGATACCGACACGGTGCGCTTCCTGAAGCCCCGCACCCACCCGCGCGGCACGGGGCTCGTCTTCGTCATGGGCGCCGTGCTCGAACCCGACTATTCTGTGACAGCTCTTTGCGACTACATCGCCACGCCCAACACCGCCCTCAACCGCGACTCCGTGCTGCTGCTGCGCGTCGACACGCTCGGCGTCGTGCGTTGGCGGCGCGGCTACGCACTGGCCAACTGGGTCGGTGCCCCGCGCGGGCTGCTGCGCACCGGCGACGGCTACCTCTTTTGCGCCAACCGGCTGGCCTTTCCGGGCGTACCCGGCCCCGCTTATACCGTGCCCCACGTCACAAAAGTGGACTTCGCCGGACGTATCGTCTGGGAGCGCCCGCTGGGCAGCCGGGGCTACGGCAATGTGGGGGCCGTCTTCGATATCGCGGCCCACCCCGACGGCAGCTACCTGGCCCTGGGCTACGCCGACGACGGCAGCCCCTACGTGCCGGGCGCCTCGACTTTTGGGCGCAACGACTACTTCGTGAGCAAATTCACCACGGCCGGCGACACGCTCCGCACCTTCCGTTTCGGTCAGCCGGGGGTCCACGAAACCGGCACCCGCCTGCGCCTGACCCCCGACGGGGGCGTCGCCACCATCGGTTTTCGCTACCGGCCCAACAGCGCCCCCGGCTCCCGGCCCCAGGAGGGGCAGGTATTTCAACTCGACAGCTTGTTCCGGCCCCGGTGGTCGCAAATGCTCCAGTGGACGCTCAATTTTAATTGGACGTACCGGCTGCTTCAGCCCTTGGTATCGGGCGATGTTCTGTGCGGCGGCGTTTCGTTTTTGCCGTACGCAGGCAGTACGCTACAGCAAGGACTCATCACCCGCTACAACGACCGCGGCGTTTTGCAATGGGATTACCATCAACGCTACCAGAACGCGCTCGGGGCTGGCTTTAATACGATGGTGAACCACGCCGACGGCTCCGCGATGCTCACCGGGTCCACCGCAACCGGCACCACCTCCAGCAACATTCGCGTGTACGGCTACGCCACGTACCTCACCAACGTGGGCGTGCCCTACGAGGCCAACCTCTGCGCCCGGCCCCCGGCGGCCTACTTTGCCGCCGCCGCCGCCGGCCCGGCCGCCGTGCAGGTGCTGGAAAGCAGCACCGCCGGCCCCCGCTACGGCGTGCTCGTGGCCTGGCGCTGGGCCTGGGGCGACGGCACCTTTAGCGACGGGGCCAGCCCCGGCCCCCACGCTTACGCCAGTCCCCCGCCCGTGGGCACGGCCGTCACGCTCACCGTCACCAACAACCTGGGCTGCACGGCGGCCTACACCGCCTATCCGTTTGGGCCGCTGGCGACTGCCCCGGCAGCGGCAGCGCTGGCGGCCCGGCTGGCGCTTTACCCCAACCCCAGCAGCGGGCGCGTGGCCCTGGCCCTAAGCGGGCTGGCCCCGCAAGGCCCGGCCGCCCTGGCCCTGCTCAACCCGCTGGGGCAGGTGCTGCGCACGGCCACCGCCCCGGTGCGCAACGGGCAAGTGGCGGCCACGCTTGACTTGGACGGACTGCCCAACGGCCTTTACTTGCTGTGCGTGACGACGCGCGAGGGCACGGCCACCAAGCGACTGGTGAAAGAGTAAGGATTTTCCACTAATCCCAATCCCATGCAATATTTCCAAAACCTGCACCTCGGGGCCGTGGCGCAGGCCCAGCAGCCCGGCGGCGGCGTGGCCGACGGCAACACCTTTGTGGGCTGCCGCACCGGCCTGGCCTTCCTCAACCGCGACCCCGGCACCCCGCCCAGCAATGTGAAACTGACCTGCAACTCGTTTCAGCAGCCCGCCAACCCGTTCGGCCAGTGCTACGGCATCTACCTCGGGCCGGGGCCGTACGTAGCCGGGACGCCGGGGCAGCAGGTTAATGTTTCACGGGAGTTGGTTGCTGGTCGTTACGTAAATATCCTACAAACCAACCGGTTTACCGGAGGCAATCCTTACAATGGCGACAAGTTTTACCACGTCTACAATGACGTTGATAATGCCCGGCTGGACTATATCCGCTACAACGCCAGCACCAACCCCGGCACCCCCACGGTGGTGACCGGCGACGCCACAGTGGCCGGCGATGACAGCGGCCCGGTCAACACCGTCGCGCTGGTCATCAGCCAGAATGACTATTTTAACCCCATCGTTAGCGGTTGCGCGGCGTTGGGCTACCCCGCCGGAGTTGGCCTGCGACCCGCCACCCCCAACGCGGGTGCGGCAGCCATACCTTATTCTCTGGCCCAAAATGCCCCTAATCCGTGTGCGGGCAGTACTTCTGTTGCCTACCGATTGCCCGCTGGCGAAACCGGCGAACTGGTGGTGCGCGACACGTTTAGCGGTCGGGTGTG